>NZ_QRMX01000002.1:183913-228683 GCF_003472805.1 Acidaminococcus sp. AM05-11
ACGGATTGCGAACTCAAAAAAGTTCGCAAGCCGTTTTCTGTTTTTTATAACAGTATCTAATAAACTTCCTCAGTCAGTCCTACGGACTGCCAGCCCCTACAACGCTTTGCGGCCGCATCCAAACATCCACAAGTTTTCCTATGGATGTTTGGTCAATAAGGCCCATGCGATAGCTGCCTGCAAAGCAAGTCCGGAGGACGCAGCTGCGCAGCTAGCAGCGAACCGCTCAGGGGCTGGTCTTAGGCCTATGCGAGTCATGTGCAAAACGGGTATAGGAAAGGAATCTATGGCATGTAGATAAATTTCTACTTCTATTACCCTCTAGAACTTGACCAGTATCGGCATAGAATGCTTCCTGAGTGGTTCGCCGTGTTCCGTTCCCCTTCACCCTGCGGGTTCGGCTCACGGACGGCTATCACATAGGTCGCATAATACCAAATGTCCTCGGGCAACTGCATTGACATTTGGATGCGACCGTAAAGCGTGTAGGAAGTGTCGCCGAAGGCGACGATAGAAGTTTCATTATTTCACACCCCCTTTTTGCTGCGCCAATATTCCTCCAAAATACATTGAACAGCAGCGCCCAGTGCAAGACGCTGTGCAGCCACTTCAGGTCTGTTTCCCTGCCTATTTCGTCAGTTCTTCCAAACGCTGAAAAAGCAGGAGAAAACACTGTTGACTGTTTTCTGACCAAGAAACGCTGCCATCAAAGGACTCCCAATGGGTTTTATACCGCCACAGGGAATAGATGGCGGACCCCAGGAGTTCGATATCAATGACCGTGGGAAGCACTTTCGCAAAAGCCTCACTTCTCATGGCTGCACATTCTGGATAGCGTTTGACAAATCCAGTCCCCGAGTCCATACGGAAGCCAAGCTTCGAGCAGGCATCGCCCAGTTTGTCAAACTGAAGCCAAAATTTTTCCGGGTCCTTTTCCCTCTGAAGGAGCAACTTGACCCACTTTGCCGCAAATTGGTGCATCCGTTTCTTCCCGTTCCGCTTAGGAAGCTGTTGGCACCTGCCAAAAGCCCAGATATCGTCAAAGGGAAGAACCCGCTGGTACATTTCCGTCAAATCCACTTTCCCAGTGCCGGGGAAATCCACATAAACGCCCGTCTGCTGCCCAACAACAACCGCAGCTCCCGCGGCCTCCTCATACCGTATCAGCCTATAGGAACCAGTTCCCGCAATCCTTTCTTTTTTCTGTTTTACCCGGTCTGTGAGAGAAAGAAGCAGCTCTGCCTTCTCTTCCCCAATGTTCGCCAGCTTTGCTTCATGATAACTTCTTCCTGTTTTTCTCTGCCGGGCCGTGCGGGTGACAAGACTGGCAAGGCCGCTAGCCGCCAGCTTTAAGGTCTGTTCCACAATAGCTCCGGGTTTCCCGTGCACGGAAGGCTTCTCCGAAACCAGGACGAAATACGCTTTCTCTTTATCCATTCTCCTACCTCCGCTGGAAATTCAGACTTGTTCATATCTGAATTCTAATAAAAAATAAAGCAAAGGACAATTAAAGCATGGGAAAACAGAAAAGTCCTGCAAGCCGCTGAAGCTGAAGAAACTCTTGCGGTCTTGCGGGCCCGGCAGCCCCCAAACGCATTCTTGCCCATAATCGAAAAAGGGATTTCCCGCCAAAAGCGGAAAATCCCTTTGCCTAAGCGTATTGCCAGTCCAGAGCTGCGATTATTTACGCAGGCCCAGTCTTTCAACGATGCTTCTGTATCTTTCGATGTTTTTCTTCATCAGGTAGTTCAGCAGGCCACGACGTTGACCAACCATTTTCAGCAGACCACGGCGAGAATGATGGTCCTTCTTGTTGGCCTTCAGATGTTCAGTCAAATAGGTGATCCGTTCAGTCAGGATGGCAATCTGAACTTCCGGAGATCCGGTATCAGCTTCGTTGATGCGGTAGGTTTCGATCAGTTCTTTCTTTCTTGCAGGTGTTAACATAGTTTTTTCCTCCTTAGTCATGGAAAAGCCATAGCTGTAGCCGGCGTCGGAGTGTCGCACAGCAACGCTAAGGTTTAGTTTCTTGGCCCTTTAGGCACTGAGAAAGTATATCATAGATTGGTCCAAATGACCAGGCAAATCCGGTCATTTGCCAAGATTTTTCTTGTAAAAACAAAACAGCCCGGTTCCTTAGAGGAAGTTCCGGACTGTTTTTTCATCTTCCTGGATTTGCTTGAGCAGCGCTTCCAGGGAGTCAAATTTAAGTTCTTCCCGAATCCGATGCAGCAGCCGTACCCGGATTTCCTGCCCATACAAATCGCCGGAAAAGGCAAACAGGTAGGCTTCCAGCCGGAAATCTGCATCGGTAAAGGTGGGATTATCCCCCACATTGATCATGGAGCCGTAGAGGTTCTTTTCCACCACTACCTGCCCGGCGTACACGCCGCTCTTAGGCATGGCGATGTTCCGGCCCAGGAGCTGGACGTTGGCCGTAGGATAGCCCAGCAGCCGCCCCCTGCCCTCACCGTGGATAACCTTGCCCCGGATTTCGTAGGGCCGTCCCAGCATCTTATTGGCCAGGTCCAGGTCGCCCCGGTTAATGGCCCGGCGGATATTGGTGCTGCTGACAATCTGCCCGTCCAGGGTCAGGAGCGGCCGGGCAAGCACGGTAAGCCCATACTTTTCGTGCTGAGCCCGCAGGTATTGGGCATTACCCTTGCCGCCGGCCCCAAAGCTGAAATTGTCCCCAATGCCCACGGCCTTGACCCCGGCGGCCGTCAGCAGCTGCAAAAAGTCTTCTGCGCTGATTTGGGCCAGCTCAGGGGTAAAAGGCAGGTTTACCAGGATATCCACACCCAGGCTCTGCATAATCTGGATTTTCGAACGGTTGTCCAAAAGCCGCTGGGGTTCCAATTCCGGCATCAGGCTGGCCATGGGATGGGTACTGAAGGTAAAAACCATCAGCTTTAGCCCATAGGCCTTGGCATAACGGCCGGTGGCCGCTATGACTTCCTGGTGGCCCAAATGGACCCCGTCAAAGGTGCCCAGGGCCGCTGCCGAAGGAACCGGCGTCATTTTTTTCAGTTCGCTAAGATTCTCAATCAGCTTCATAACTATTCCCTGTCCTGTACTTCCGGAATGCGGATAATTTTATGGGCGTACAGCCTTTGGTCCTTGACCTTGGCCAGGCCCACCAAAAGGCCCTCCCCGGTAAACACCTGTACCAGCTGCCCTTCGTAGGGTTTTGCATGGGGCACCGTAGTAGCCACTCCCTGGGCAATCCGCCGCCCTTGCAGGGCGTTGACCTCTACCCGGGGAAACTGAGCCAGCACGCAGTCCACATCCAGGCAGTACCGAGCCGGAGCTTCTGCAATTTCTTCCAGGGTATGGGCGTCTTCCAGGGTAAATACCCCGGCCTGCCGGCGGAGGAGGAAACTCATGGTTCCCTTCATCCCCAGCTTATCCGCCAGGTCTTCCGTCAAGGTCCGGATAAAGGTTCCCTTGGAGCAAGTCACGTCAAACACCAGGGTCCGGCCGGTGTAGGCCACCCGACGCAGCTGCCGGATGGTAATGGGCCGGGGCTCCCGTTTGATTTCGATGCCCTGCCGGGCCAGCTTGTACAGCTTGGTCCCTTTTACACTAATGGCCGAATACATGGGCGGAATCTGAAAGCCGTCCCCCAAAAAGGATTCCAGGGCCCGGTCGATTTCTTCTTCCGTTAGGCGCAGTACAGGACTTTCGGCAATGATTTTGCCTTCCGTATCCCCCGTATCCGTCTGAAACCCGAAGGTCATTTCGGCCCGATAGGTCTTTTCCTCATGGCTGGCGTATTCCAAAAACCGGGTAGCCTGGCCAGTAAATACCGGCAGCACCCCAGCCGCCGAGGGATCCAGGGTTCCCCCATGGCCAATTTTCTTCATGTTGAGGATTTTCCGCATCGCGCCCACCACATCGTGGCTGGTCATCCCCGGGGGTTTGAGTACGTTGAAAATCCCATCCATTACAATTCCTCCAGCGCCTTTTCCAGCGCTTCCACCACCTGCTTTTTGGCGTCTTCCAGGCTGGCACCCACGGTGCAGCCTGCGGCTTTAGCATGGCCGCCGCCGTTAAACAGCAGGGCTACCTTGCTGACGTCCACATGCTTGGAGCGCATGCTGACCCGTACCTGATTCTTTTCCACAGCCTTAAACATCACGGCCACCTCTACCCCATCAATGTAACGGGGATAGTAGATGAAGCTTTCCGTGGAAACGTTCTTGTTGTACAGCTCGTGGGGCACTTCCAGGGTGGCAATCCGGTTATCGGCGTAGAAGGTCATGCCGGGCAGTACCTTGCCCAACAGTTCCACGGACTCCCGGGATTTCATTTCCAAAAGGTCAGAAATCTCGTTGGGGTCCACGCCGATTTCCACCAGGTCCGCTGCTGCACGCATACAGCTGGGAGTGGTATTGGCATATTTGAAATACCCGCAGTCGGTAACAATGGCCGTATACAGGCACACTGCCGTCTTTTCCGAAATGGGTACCTGATTGGCCTGGAGCATCCGGTACATGATTTCCCCGGTGGCTGCGGCCTGGGTATCCAGGAGCAGGGTATCTGCATAATGGGTATTGGAAATATGATGGTCAATATTCAAGATAGGTGCGGAAAGGCACTGCTCTGCAGCACCCATTCTGTCCTTGGAGCTGGCATCCACCACTACCGTCAGGTCACAGGCAAGCTTTTCCTCCGCCTTCGGGTGCTGATAGTCCGTTAGGCCCGGCAGGAAATGGTACAGCCGGGGCAGCTGGTCGTCCACCAGAAGAATCACCTTTTTGCCGGCTTCCCGGAGAGCGTGACAGAGCCCCAGTGCCGACCCCAGCGTATCACCGTCAGGGCCCACATGACTGACCAATGCCAGGGTATTCGCCCCCATCATCAGCTGCCAGGCACCGCGATAATCCACTTCTTTACTCATGCTTGCCTTCTTCCTTTTTCAGGTCCCGAATCAGGGATTCAATATGGGCACTGTATTCCATGGACGTGTCCTTATGGAAGCTGATCTGGGGTGCCACCCTAAGGTCAATGCGTTTGGCAATTTCACTGCGGAAAAAGCCCACAGCACGCTGCAGGCCCGTCCAGGCCTGCTCCTGCTGTTCCTGGCTGCCGTACAGGCTCACATACACCTTGGCATAGCTTAAATCGTTGCTTACTTCCACCCCGGTGATGGTCACAAACTTCACTCGGGGATCTTTTACATCATGAATCAGCATATTGCTTAGTTCATGCTGAATCAAAGCCTGCAATTTTTCTGCACGCAGTTTGGTCATAGTTTCTCCTTATTCAGGGGCAACTTCTTCCATTACGTAAACTTCCAGCTGATCGCCTACTTTGATATCCCGGTAGTCGGCCAGAGTCAGCCCGCATTCGAAGTTGGCTGCCACTTCTTTCACATCATCTTTGAACCGGCGCAGGGAGTCCAGTTCCCCTTCGTGGATGACAATGCCATCCCGAACCAGGCGAACCTTGGAACTGCGGGTAATCTTGCCGTCCTTTACATAGGCACCGGCAATCAGAACCTTGTTGATGGGGATTACCTGACGGATTTCCACATGGCCGATAATCTTTTCTTTGAATTTCGGTGCCAGCATACCCTTGATGGCAGCTTCCACATCGTTGACGGCATCGTAGATGACGCGGTAGGTGCGGATATCCACCTTTTCGGTATCGGCGGCCTTCCGGGCGTTGGCATCCGGACGGACGTTGAAGCCGATAATCAGGGCGTTGGCAGCAGAAGCCAGCATAACGTCGGATTCGTTGATGGCACCCACGCCGGAGTGCACCACAACCACCTTCACTTCGCTGTTCTTGATGTTGCCCAGGGCGTGTTCCAAAGCCTGGATGGTGCCCTGTACGTCTGCCTTGACTACAATGTTCAGTTCCTTCAGTTCCCCTTCCTGAATCCGGTTGAAGATATCGTCCAGGGATACTTTGGCCTGCTTTTGTTCTTCCATCTTCATTTTGGCCAGACGTTTTTCTGCAACGCTTCTGGCAGTATGCTCATCAGTGGCATCCATGATATCACCGGCGGCAGGCACATCATTAAGGCCCAGTACTTCTACAGGGGTGGAAGGCAGTGCTTTCTTTACCTTTTCGCCCCGGTCGTTGACCATGGCCCGGACCTTGCCGTAGGTAGTGCCGGCCAGGATGCAGTCCCCAATATGCAGGGTGCCCCGGTCAATCAGCACAGTGGCTACAGGGCCTCTGCCCTTATCCAGTTTGGCTTCGATCACAGTACCGTGAGCCGGCAGTTTGGGGTTGGCCTTCAGTTCCAGCATATCAGCTACCAGCAGAATCATTTCCAGAATATCGGAAATACCGGTCTTCTGACGGGCAGAAACGGGAACCATAATGGTGTCGCCGCCCCAGGCTTCAGGAATCAGCCCGTGCTCGGACAGCTGCTGCATAACGAATTCCGGGTTAGCCCCTTCTTTATCGATTTTGTTGATGGCCACAATAATGGGCACCTTGGCAGCTTTGGCGTGGTTGATGGCTTCCAGGGTCTGGGGCATCACACCATCGTCGGCAGCCACTACCAGAACGGCAATATCCGTTACCTGGGCGCCTCTGGCACGCATAGCTGTAAAGGCTTCGTGGCCCGGCGTATCCAGGAAGACAATAGGACGGCCCTGGCAGATTACCCGGTAAGCACCGATGTGCTGGGTAATACCGCCGGCTTCCCGTGCCGTTACGTTGGTTTTCCGGATGGCATCCAAAAGGGAAGTCTTGCCGTGGTCAACGTGGCCCATAACCGTTACAACAGGCGGTCTGGGTACCCGCAGAGCCGGATCGTCCTCCACTTCGGGCACTTCCGTAGGATCGGCCTCAGGCGGCGGTTCCTTTACTTCGCAATTGTAGTCCAGGGCAACCAGTTCAGCCGTTTCATGGTCGATTTCCTGGTTGATGGTTACCATCTTGCCCAGCATAAACAGCTTCTTGATAATTTCGCTGGCTTCGCGGCCCAATTGGGCGGCAAATTCTTTCACGCTGATGCTTTCCCCTACTTCAATACTGGTAGGTCTTACCACTTCAGCGGCTTTCTTCGGCGCATTATTATTGTTGTTGTTTTTATGTTTATGGTTATGCATCATATGATCGGCGCTGCGCGTAGGCCGGTTTTCCCGGGTCGCGTACGAACCCTTAATCTTATCCTTTTTCTCGTGTTGATGGAAGTTGGAATTCCGTTTGCCCATTTCCTTGCCGGCATGGGCACTGTTCATTCCCACCGGAGCTGCCGGTTTAGCTGCATGATCCTTGGGACCATTGCCCGGTTTCCGGTGCTGGTTATTGCCGTTCTTGTTGTAACCGCCCTCCCGGTCGTTCTTTTGGAAGCCCCGGTTATTGCCGCCAGTATGGCCATTGCTGCCCTGACGGTCGTTAAAACGGGAACCATTGCTGGGACGGGAGCCATTATTTTGGCCCGGACGGTTATCCCGATTGCCCCCAGCCGTATGCTGGCGGGGTGCACCCGTACGATCGCTGTGGGAGCGGTCGTTATTCCGGTCATTGTTGCGGAAACCGCCCCGGTTTCCGTCACTGCGGTTTTGGGAGCCGGCAGGACGGTTGTTGTTATGGTGGTCCTGACGGTTTCCCCGGTCCACGGTGGACGCATCCCGCTTGACTTCAGCGGCGGGAGCGGCCGGTCTCGGGTTCTGGGCGGGTCTTACAGCAGCCGGTTTTACCGGAGCTGCACTCTTTTCTGCGGGTTTCGGGGCTGCCGTTTTGGCAGCGTGGTCTTTCAAATTATTAATGATCAATGAATGTACATCCTCTTCTACGGAGCTCAATTGACTTTTCACGGTAATCTTATGCTCCGATAAGAAGTTCATGACTTTTTTACTATCCGTGTTCAGTTCTTTAGCAATCTCGTATATTCTATATTTTGCCATCCGCACACCTCCATGCTGCTATAACATCAGTTTCAAAAAGTGGCTGTCCAGAATGGCCACAGCGGCCCGGGGAGACTTACCAATTGCAGCCCCCAAGGTGGCCATATCCGGCCCATTTCCATAGGGGACGTGGCTGCTTTGGCATCCAAATTCCAGTTTTTCCCTGGAACGGGGGGAGGTATCAGCGGCAATCAGCACATAACGGACCTTCCCCTTTTTCAGGCCGTCCGAGATGCCCTGATCGCCGGATACCAGTTTCCCAGCCTTCTGTGCCAATCCCAAGGCGAAGCAAATCTGCTCAGTGCTTTTCATGTGACAGCTCCACCAACAAGGTATCTTTCATTTCCGGGCTGATTTTCACCTGCAAAGCCTTTTCCAGACTTTTGCTCTGGATGGCCTTGGTAATGCAGGCAGCCTCAGGGCACACATAGGCGCCCCTGCCCGGCTTTTTCCCAGAACGGTCCAGGCTCACCGCTCCCTCCGGGGAGCGGACGATCCGGATCAGTTCTTTTTTATCTTTCACCTGTCCGCAGCCGATACAGGTCCGCTGCGGAATCTTCTTCATTTTCATGCTCATTCTCCTGCTTCTTCAGCAGCTTTCTTTTCTGCCCGCAGTTGGGCAGCTTGGGTTTCACTCTTGATATCGATTTTCCAGCCGGTCAGCTTGGCAGCCAGACGGGCGTTCTGTCCTTCCTTGCCAATGGCCAGGCTCAGCTTGTCATCCGGTACGATAACCCGGCAGATTTTTTCTGCGGGATCGGCAATGGCTTCCACCACCTTGGAAGGAGACAGGGCATTGGCCACGTATTCTTCCGGATTTTCGCTGTATTTTACAATATCAATCTTTTCGCCCCGGAGCTCGTCCACAATATTGCGTACCCGCAGGCCCTTGGGACCTACGCAGGCACCCACCGGATCCACGCTGGGATTGGTGCTGTGCACGGCAATTTTGGAACGCATCCCCGGTTCCCGGGCAACACTGTCGATGATGACAGTACCATCCTGGATTTCAGAAACCTCCAGTTCGAACAGTCTCTTCAACAGGCCGGGATGGGTCCGGGACAGAATAATCTGAGGGCCTTTGGTGGTTTTCTTGACTTCCACCACATAGCATTTCAGACGATCATGATAATCATAGGTTTCCCCAGGAATCTGTTCGTTGGGCAGCAGCAGACCTTCTGCCGTTCCCAGGTTTACGAACACGTTGTGGCCTTCAATCCGCTGGATGGTACCGGTTACAATGTCGTTTTCCCGGTCGGAATACCGTTCATAGACCATGCCCCGTTCTGCTTCCCGAATCCGCTGCACAATCACCTGCTTGGCATTTTGGGCAGCAATCCGGCCAAAATTCTTGGGAGTCACTTCTTCTTCCATAATATCGCCGGCCTGGTACTTGTGGTCAATTTTCTGAGCCGTTTCCAGGTCCAGCTCCGTTGCCGGATCCGTAACCTCATCTACGATATTTTTCCGGGCATACACATGAATCTCACCCGTTTCCTTGTTCAGGGAAACCCGTACATTTTGCGCAGAACCAAAATTTTTCTTATAGGCGCTGATCATGGCTTCCTCCACTGCACTGTAAAGGATATCGGGAGCAATCCCCTTCTCCTTTGCCAGTTCTGCAATGGCTTTTACGAAATCCGCATTCACTTCTTGACTCCTCCTTAAACTCGTTAAAAATCAATATGGGGCCGAACCGAAGCCACAAGCTTCCGTTCGATGGTCATAGGTTTGTTTTTGGCATCCGTCACCTGCAAATTGTCTGCATCGTGACCCGTCAGGACAACGGTCAGCTGCTTGGACCCGTTAAAGGGTACGTAGAAGGCCAGGTCCACCTTGGTGCCATAGTGGGCTTCCAGTTCCTTATCCTTTTTCAGGGGCCGGTCAATGCCGGGGGAAGAAACCTCCAGATAGTACTGATCCTTGATGAAGTCCTTTTCATCAAGAAGTTTGGCCAGGGCATTGCTGACCGCCGAGCAGTCATCAATGTCGATGCCGCCCTCCTTGTCGATGAAGACCCGCAGGAACCAATCCCGTTCCCGCACGTATTCTACATCCACCAGTTCCAGACCGGCTGCTTCCACAATGGGCAGCACCAGTTCGGTAACCTGCTCTGTGATCTTTTTCTTGTCCATTCGTAAGACACCTGCTTCTTTCCTAGTAAACGAAAGAGCGGGTATAAATACCCACTCTCTAAAGTCTGCCTCAGTTTTCTTAAACCATTATAACACTGGAACACGGTTTTATCAACACAAGGCGATAAGTATTTTACACTTTGGCCTAAATCGGATGGAAACTTCCGGCCCGGATCAGAACAGTTCAATCTGGTCCGTAGCCGGCATTCCTTCCAAAATCCCCAGGTCCGCCAGCACTTCCACATTGGATTTGCTGATTTTGGCCCGGTTCTTCAGGTCTTCCTGGGAGATGAACTCGCCCTTCTTGCGGGCCTCCACAATGTCTTCGGCCGCTACCCCGCCGATGCCCCCAATGGAGCCCAGGGGCGGCAAAAGGCCCTTTTCCGTAACAATAAATTTATGGGCGTCGGACCGGTACAGGTCCACATCCTCAAACACAAAGCCCCGTTCCAGCATCTCTACGCACATTTCCATATACGTGGCCGTATCCTTGTCGTTGACCTTGGCCTTGTTGCCCTGGGCGTACACGTCCTTGATGAATTTCTTCATGTATTCTTCGCCTTTATGGACCTGGGCATAGTCAAACTTGGGCGCCCGGATGGAAAAATAAGCGGCGTAGAATTCCTTGGGATGGTGCACCTTGCAGTAGGCAATCCGGTAGGCCGACAATACGTAGGCCACGGCATGGGCCTTAGGGAACAGGTACTGCACCGTCCGGCAGGACCGGATGTAGAAGTCCGGAATATTGGCCTTCTGCAAAGCTTCCGCCTGCTTGTCGGAAAAGCCGTTCTTGTGGGCCTTCCCTTTCCGGCAGGTTTCCATAATGCTGAAGGCAATGCTGGGCTCCACCCCTTTGTTGATCAGGTAGGTCATGATATCGTCACGGGTGGAAATGGTTTCGTCCGTGGGGTGACCTTCCTTAATCAGGTCCTGGGCATTTTCCAGCCACACGCCGGTACCATGGGAATACCCGGAAATACGCAATAGGTCGGAGAAGTTCTTGGGCTTTACGTCCGCAATCATCTGCCGCACAAAATGGGTGCCGCATTCCGGAACCCCCAGGGTCCCTACTTCACTGCCAATGGCCTCCGGAGTTACCCCCAGGGACTTGGTGCTCAGGTACAGTTCCATGGTCTCCGGATCGCCAATGGGAATGGACTTGCAGTAGCCGTCCTGCCCCATCAGGGTATCCAGCATCTTGATCATGGTGGGATCATCGTGACCCAGAATATCCAGCTTCACCAACCGGTCGTTGATGGAGTGGTAATCGTAGTGGGTGGTAATGGTGCCGCAGTTTTCGTCATCTGCCGGGTACTGGACGGGCGTAATATAGTGCACATCCAGGTCCCGGGGGATAACCATGATGCCGCCCGGATGCTGGCCGGTGGTCCGCTTGACCCCAGCCAGTTTGGGAATCAGCCCTTCCACAAAGGCGTTCCGTTTGGGCTCTCCCCGGCTTTCGTAATACTTTTTGATGTAGCCGTAGGCCGTCTTGTCCGCAATGGTACCCAAGGTACCAGCCCGGAATACGTTATCCCGGCCAAACAGTTCTTCCGTATATTTATGGGCCCGGGGCTGGTATTCCCCGGAGAAGTTCAGATCGATATCGGGCACCTTGTCCCCGTGGAAACCCAAGAATACGGCAAAAGGAATATTGTGTCCGTCCCGGATCATCATGGTGCCGCATTCCGGGCAGGCCTTTTCCGGCAGGTCAAAGCCGGAACCCACGGAACCGTCCTCAAAGAACTCCGTATGGAAGCAGTGGGGACAGCGGTAATGGGGCACCAGGGGATTTACTTCCGTAATGTCCAGCATGGTGGCCACAAAGGAGGAACCAACACTGCCCCGGGAGCCTACCATGTACCCATCGTCGTTGGATTTCTTTACCAGCAGATGGGCAATGTAGTACAGCACGGAGAAGCCGTTGCCGATAATGGAAGACAATTCCAGATTCAGCCGGTCCTCTACAATCTTGGGCAGGTTGGGGCCGTACAGCTCGTGGGCCTTGGCGTAGGACATGGATTCCACTTTTTCCTTGGCCCCAGGAATGGTGGGAGAATACAGTTGGTCCCGGTCGGGAACCGGCTTAAAGGTTTCCACCTGTTCACTGATCTTGTTGGAGTTGGTCACCACCACCTCGTAGGCCCGTTCCTTGCCCAGGTAGGAGAATTCTTCCAGCATTTCATCGGTGGTCCGCAGGTATAGCGGCGGCTGCTCCTCATCGGGATACCCTATGCCGGCCTGGAGGATTCTCCGGGCCAGGGCATCTTCCGGATTCAGGAAGTGGACGTCGCAGGTAGCCACCGTCAGTTTCCCCAGTTCGTCAGCCAGGGCCAGAATCTTCTTGTTGATGGCCTGCAAATCTTCCACCGTGGTAATTTCCGGGAACCGTTCGTCCCGGATCAGGTAATTATTGTTGCCCGTGGGCTGAATTTCCAGGTAATCATAGTAGGACGCAATGTCTAACAGTTCCTGATGGTCCGCCCCGGCCAGCACCGCCCGGTACACTTCCCCGGCAGCGCAGGCGGAGCCAATAATCAGCCCTTCCCGGTATTGGTCCAAAAGGCCCTTGGTCATCCGGGGCCGTTTGGGCCGGCCGCCAAAGTACTGCAAATGGGACAGGGAAACCAGCCGGTACAGGTTCCGCAGCCCCTCTGCATTTTTGGCCAGCAGGATAATATGGTAATTCTTCTTATCTTTCAGGTGATGGCACAGATAGCCTTCCAGCCCGAAAATCAGCTTCAGGTCCGACCCTGCGGCCGCATCGTAGGCAAAGGGAAAGGCCTGGACCACCCCGTGGTCCGTAATGGCCAGGGCCTTGTGCCCCCAGCGGATGGCAGTCTTTACCAGTTCTTCAATGGGGGTCAGGCCGTCCATCTTGCTCATTTTCGTATGGCAGTGGAGTTCCACCCGCTTGACTTCCGCCTTGTCTTCCCGCTTTTGCGCAGGCTCCATCATGATGTTCTTGACCCGGAGCATAACGATTTCGAAGTTCTCGTATTTGTCCGGTGCCACATCTCCCTGGATTTTCACCCGGCAGCCCACCGGCAGTTTGGCCTTCAGGTCTGCACATTCCTTCTGGTTCTTTTTCAGGTCATTTTTGCCGCCAGGATCCGCAAAGCGCATTTTGCAGGTCAGACCATCGGTCTCATCGGCCACCAAAATGCTCAGTATGATGGCATCGGTTTTCAGCTCCCGTTCATTAAAGCCCATGAGCTGGCCTTCCACCACCACGTTGTTTTCTTCCTCCAGCACCTCCGCCATGGGGCGGGCCGCCTTTTTGATTTTGCGGCCCAGCACCACCCCATCTTCCCGGCTGGAAGAGCCGCCCCCCTGGATTGCCCGGAGAGCGGCTTGGTAATCTTCACTAGCAAAAATTTCCTGGTTGGGGTCAAAAGCATTTACCTCAGGTTCAGGTTCGCAGGGAGCCTCTTCCGGCCAGCCTGCGTCCGGTTCTTCCGGCCACCAGGTGGGCGGTTCCTGGTCCTGGGCCAGATCCCGGTCCTCCTGACAGGGAGGCAGCACCGGGTTCTGGTCGCATTTCACAAAGACCACCTGGCCCACGGAACAGGCGTCCGCCACCTTATGGCCAACTTCCGCCAGTTCCTGTTCTTCCAGAGGGGTGCATTTTCCTTCGTAAGCAATCTCCCACAGGTTCCGCTGCTCGTATACTTCCACCGTGGCAGCGGAAATTCGCTGGACACAGGCCAGCTGTTCCGGAGATAGCTCCAGGGAAGAAAGGAAGCTCAAAAAAACCTTTGGATCAGGTATGATTTTATAACATTCAGATTGCATGCCAACCTCTTACTTTTCTACCATCGTGACACTCTCCACTTCAGGACGCTTTTTCAGTCCTTCCAGGAGGGCTCCGGCGTCCAGATGCTTGCCGATTTTCACCGACAGGTTCACCTGAATCACGCTTTTGGCCGGATCGTTTTTGATGCCCAAAATCCGGGTCTTCACATTCCGCTGCTGCAGGTAGTCCATGACCTCCATCATGCTTTCCGGATGCTTGTCCAGGGTTACCTGGAGTCGGCATTTCAGGGACTTCCCGGCAGGAATTACCTTTTTCTCCAGGCCCCGGATCATAATCAGGGTGACCAGGGTCAAAAGGGTCACCAGAATGCTGAGATACAGCATCCCGCAGCCCACCGCCAGACCAATGGCTGAAACAATCCACAGGCTGGCTGCCGTGGTGAGCCCCTTCACCGTCAGGCCCTCATGGAGAATAGTGCCGGCACCCAGAAACCCGATGCCGCTGACCACCTGGGAGGCAATCCGGGAAGGATCCCGGTACTGGGTATAGCCATCGGCGCCGTAAATGGAGACAATCATCAGAAGGGCCGAACCGGTAGCCACCAGAATGTGGGTACGCAGCCCTGCCGGCCGGTCCCCTGCACTCCGCTCCAGACCGATGAGCCCGCCCAAAATGGCGGCCACCAGAATCCGCAGCATCAGTCTCAGCACTTGTTCATCCCACAACATGACAATCCCTCCTAACGCCGTTTTACTGCCTAACTGCTTCTTATAAAGCCTTTGCCAAGAGAGCCTTGATGGCCTCTACGTAATTTCCTTCCAGGGAGATATCCGTCATTTCGCCCGTAGCACGCAGCTTGGCTTCCAGTGCATTTCTCTTTAAGGTCTTGGGACCTACTACAATACGCAGGGGAATCCCAATCAGGTCGGCATCCTTGAATTTTACCCCAGCCCGTTCGTCCCGGTCATCAATCAGGGTTTCAATGCCGGCAGCATTCAGGGCAGCATACACTTCTTCGGCCTTGCCGTTGGATTCCGCATCTTGGGTATTCACCGGCAGCACAATTACCTGATAAGGAGCAATGGCTTTGGGCATAATGATGCCGTCCTTGTCGTGGTGCTGTTCGATAACAGCAGCCAGGGTCCGGCCTACGCCGATACCGTAGCAACCCATGTACATGGGTTGTTCCTTGCCGTCCGCATCCAGATAGGTGGCGTGCAGGGCGGCGCTGTATTTGGTGTTCAGCTTGAAGACCTGGCCCACTTCAATGCCCCGGGCTTCCAGCAAGTGGCCGCCGCAGTGGGGGCATTTATCCCCTGCTACCGCGGTGCTGATATCCGTTACCAGGGTATACACAAAATCCCGGCTGGGTTCTGCGTTTACATAGTGGAGGTCCTTCTGGTTGGCGCCGCAGCAGATGTTGTGCATATTCATCACCGTTTGGTCGATGATGATGGTGCATTTATTGGTATCCAGGCCAATGGGGCCCATATAGCCAGGCACAGTGCCGGCTGCCCGAATCATATCATCGGGAGCCATTTCCACTTCCGGTACGCCGACCGCATTGGCCACCTTGGTTTCGTTGACAGTTTTGTCACCCCGGACAAAGCACAGGATCAGCTTGCCCTGTTCAGAGGTAAAGGCCACTGCCTTGACGCTTTTAAGAATGGGCGCCTTTAAGAATTCGCACACAGCTTCAATGGTGTTGCAGCCAGGGGTTTCCCGGGTTTCCAGGGGCAGCGCTTCTTCTGCAGGAGCTTCCAGGGCAGCACATTCTGCCTTTTCCACGTCCGCAGCATAATCGCAGGTATCGCAGTACACAATGCCGGCTTCACCACTTTCTGCCAGGCCCATAAATTCGTGGGTGGCATTGCCGCCGATGGCACCGCTGTCTGCTTCCACCGGCCGGTATTCCAGCCCGCAGCGGGTAAAGATGGCGCTGTAGGCATCGTACATTTTCTGATAAGCCACATCCAGCCCAGCCGGATCGGCATCAAAGGAATAGGCATCTTTCATGATAAATTCCCGGCTGCGCATCAGGCCAAAACGGGGTCTCTTTTCATCCCGGAATTTGCTTTGGATCTGGTACAGGTTCACCGGCAGCTGGCGGTAGGAACGCAGGTCGTCCCGCACCAGCGTAGTAATCAGTTCTTCGTGGGTAGGTCCCAGGCAGAATTGACGGCCATGACGGTCTTTGATCCGGAACATTTCTTCGCCGTAGACGGACCAGCGGCCGCTTTCTTCCCAGATTTCAGCAGGCTGCAGAATGGGCATCATAATTTCCTGGGCACCCTTTCCGTCCATTTCCTCCCGGATAATGGTTTCAATCTTTTTGATGCTTCTCCAGGCCAGGGGCAGGTAGGTATACAAACCGCCGGCAGCCTTGCGCAGATAACCGGCCCGGAGCATCAATTTGTGGCTCTCGATAACCGCCTCCGCAGGAACCTCTCTTAAAGTGGGTGCATACAATTGGGAAACGCGCATTCTATTTACTTCCTTTCTGCCAATATTTTTTGGATTTCCAGCATTAATTGGTCGACCAGTTGGTCTTCCGGAACTTTACGAATAATTTCTCCCTTGCGGAAGATCAGTCCCTCATTCTTGCCTCCGGCAATGCCCACGTCAGCTTCCCGGGCTTCTCCCGGGCCGTTGACCACGCAGCCCATAACGGCTACGGAAATGGGTTCCTTGATGTCCCGGAGTTTTGCTTCCACCTGGGAGGCCATGTTGTCCAGGCACACACTGGTCCGCCCGCAGGTGGGACAGGAAATCAGGGTGGGACCGTACTCCCGAAGGCCCAGGGACTTTAGGATTTCAAAACCGGCGTCAATTTCCGGCAGCGGGTCCCCGGTAAGGGATACCCTGATGGTATCCCCAATGCCTTCGGCCAAGAGGGTGCCAATCCCCACTGCGGACTTGATGAGCCCGGTGTGGAGGGTGCCTGCCTCAGTAATTCCCACATGCAGGGGATAATCGCACTCCTGCGCCATCAGCCGATAGGCTTCCAGGGTCAGGGGCACATCGTGGGCTTTCAGGGAAATCACAATATCCCGGAAGTCCATTTCCTCCAAAATCCGGATATGCCGCCAGGCCGCTTCCACCAACCCTTGGGCAGTAGGATGACCGTATTTGGCCAGCAGGTCCTTGGGCAGGGAGCCTGCATTCACCCCAATCCGAATGGGTACCCGGTGCTCCTTGGCGGCCTTCACCACCGCTTCTACCCGGTCCCGGCCCCCAATATTTCCCGGGTTGAGCCGCAGGGCGTCCACCCCGGAATTGATGGCCTCCAGGGCCAGTCTGTAATCAAAATGGATATCTGCCACCAGGGGAATATGGATTTTTGCCTTGATGGTCTTTAATGCCTTGGCCGCTTCCAGAGTGGGAACGGCACAGCGGATAATTTCACAGCCTGCCGCCGTCAGCTGGTAAATCTGCTTTACAGTGGCTTCTATATCTTCGGTTTTCGTGTTGGTCATGGACTGGACAGCCACCGGGTAACTGCCGCCGATAGAAACGCTGCCAATCTGCACCACACGGGCATTTCTGCGTTTTAGCACAGTACGACCTCCTTTAGTGAATCAAATCGTGGAGCGTTGCGTAAATGGTCAAAAACAGGATGCAGCCTACACCAATCATCTGAATAATACCCTTGGCCCGGGGTGCCAGCGGCTTGCCCCGCAGGCCTTCCACCACAAGGACCAGGAATTGTCCTCCGTCCAGGGCAGGAATGGGCAGCAGGTTTAAAACCGCCAGATTGATGCTGAGAAACGCCATAAAGCCCAAATAAGGAATGGCGCCCTGGGCAGCTACGTCCCCAGCCATTTGGGCTACCCCAATAGGTCCGGAAAGCTCTGCCGATACCTTGCGGGTGACCATCAGCTTGATGCCCTGCAGCATTCCCACGGTAATCCGGCTCACTGCCTTCACCGCCGTAGAAGCACTTTGTACAAGGCCCAGGTCCTTATGGTTCAGTTTGGGGGTAATACCAATCAGATACCGGTTGGTTTCGCTTTCGTATTGGGGCTTCAGGGTCAGGTTCTGTACCTTGCCGCCCCGTTCCACCACCAGCTTGCTGGGCACCGGCCCGCTGGCCTGCACCTGCTCACTGATTTCCTTCCACTGGGTAAGCTTGACGCCATTAATGGACACAATGCGGTCCCCAGGCACGACGCCGGCCTGCTCAGCAGGATACCCGGCCATGGTGGAGCCCACAATGGGCTGGTCCACGGGAATATCAATGCCGGAGAGGGCATACATGCCAAAGAAAATCACCACTGGCAGCAGAAAATTCATAAAGGGTCCTGCCAAGATGGTAATCATCCGGGCCCACAGGGGACGGCTGCCAAAGCCCCGGGGCAAGTCTTCCTCCCCAGGCTCCATACCGGCAATCCGGTTATAGCCCCCGAAAGGAATGATCCGCAGAGAATACAGGGTCTCCCCCACCTGACGCTGGTAAAGCAGCGGGCCAAAGCCCACGGAAAACTCCGTCACCAGCATGCCCGTGGCCTTGGCTGCCAAAAAGTGGCCCAGTTCATGCACGGTAATTAGTACACCAAACAGCACAATGGCTGCCAAAACTGTCAGCAAGGGATTCCCTCCCGGCCTTTCCGGGCCACCCAGGCTTCGGCGGTTTCCCGGGCTTTCCGGTCCGCTTCCACAATGGTTTCATAGGACTGAACCGACTGCTGGGGAGTCTTTTCCAGCACCTGTTCAATCAGGTCGGCGATTTCCAGGAAGGAAATCTGCCCCTTCAGGAAAGCAGCTACTGCCACCTCGTTGGCAGCGTTAAAGGCGCAGGGCAGGATGCCCCCGGCCTTCCCTGCCGAAATGGCAAGGGGCAGAGCCCGAAACACCGTCGTATCCGGCGCTTCAAAGGTCAGGTTCCCGGCCTTCACCAGGTCAAGCTGGTCAAAGGCCACGGGCCACCGGTCCGGATAACTCAGAGCATATTGGATGGGCAGCTTCATGTCCGCTGCTCCCAGTTGGGCAATCACAGCCCCGTCGCAGTATTCCACCAGAGAATGGACAATGCTTTGGGGATGGATGACCGGCACAATTTTGTCGTAAGCCGTATCAAACAGCCAATGGGCTTCAATCACTTCCAGGCCCTTGTTGGCCAGGGTGGAGGAATCAATGGTCACCTTGGTGCCCATACTCCAGGTAGGATGGTTCAGACACTGGCTGACCGTGACCTGTTCCAGTTCTTTCCGGCTTTTCCCCCGGAAGGGTCCGCCGGAAGCCGTCAGGAGAATCCGTTTGATATCCTTATGCTGGTTCCCCTGAAGGGATTGGAAAATGGCGCTGTGCTCACTGTCCACCGGGGTAAGCCCTACCCCCTGCTGCTTTACCGCAGCCATTACCAGGCTGCCAGCCGCCACCAGGGTTTCCTTGTTGGCCAGGGCAATGTTCTTGCCGGCAGCGATGGCGGCAAGGGTCGGTTTCAGCCCTGCGTAGCCCACCATGGCCCCCAGCACCGTATCGGCACCGCTGTAGGTAGCCACGGCCATGAGCCCCTCCTGACCTGAGAGGATTTCCGTTTTGCCCACGTCCAGCTTGGCCAGCTGAGCCGCCGCTTCCGGATCCGTCAGGCAGGCCAGGGCCGGCTGGAACAGGCGAATCTGTTCGGCCGTTAAAATCACGTTACTATGGGCAGCCAGAGCCACTACTTTCAGGCGCTCAGGATTGGCTGCCACTACCTCCAGGGTCTGGGTTCCAATAGAACCCGTGGACCCTAAAATTGCAATATTCTTCATAGGCGACTCCTTTTACCCTAGCAGCAGCTGGGTAATAAAATAGTAGGCCAAGGGAACGGAGAAAATCAGGCTGTCGCACCGGTCCAGCACGCCCCCGTGTCCGGGAAAGAAGTTCCCAGAATCCTTGATGCCGCAGGAGCGTTTCAAGATGGATTCCACCAGGTCTCCCAAAGGAGCGAAAATCCCGATGCCGACGCCCAGTACCAGCATGGGCAGCAGCCCATACCCCAGCCACAGGCAGCCCATGAGCAGCACCGTAGCCACGCAGCCGATAAAGCCGCACAGGGCCCCTTCCCGGGTCTTCTTGGGACTGATTTTGGGAGCCAATTTTGTCTTGCCCCAAAGCCGTCCTCCAAAATAGGCAAAGGTATCGCTGGCCCAGGTGGCAAACATCACCACCCACAAAAGGGCTTCTCCCAGGCTCATGGCGCCCCACACAGGAATGGTATGCACCGGTCCTGTAATTTCCCTCAGCAGGATAAAATGGGCAAAAGGAAGGCCCAAATAGACCAGGGACATGCAGGTAAGTCCTACCTTCTCCGGCCAATGGCCTTCCTCATAGAAATAAAGACCTTCCAGCATTACCAAAAGGGAAAACAGGGTCACCAGGGGCAGCAGCAATGCTTTAATTCCCAGGCCGGCCGCCAGTATCAGGAGAGCCGTACCCAGGCAGCCCGTCAGGGCATAGACCTTAAAGCCAGCCGCCTGGAGCATCCGGGCAAATTCCCGCCAGCCCACCAGGCCCAGCAGCAGCACCCCGGCCGCAAAAAACAAACCACCCATTTTAATCAAAAACAAAGCAATGGGAATGGCCACAATCGCAGTTCGTATTCTTTGTCCCATGTTCGCCTCTTATGCCTTGGTTAAGCCGCCAAATCGGCGGTCCCTTTTTTGAAAGCTGCCCACTGCCTCTACCAGCATCTCCTCGGAAAAATCCGGCCAATAGGCAGGAGTCGTCCAAAGTTCAGCATAGGCAATCTGCCACAGCATAAAATTGCTGACCCGCAGATCTCCCCCCGTCCGGATTAAAAGGTCCGGAGCAGGCAGGCCATGGGTGTTCAAATAGTCTTCAACCGTTTTTTCATTTATATCATCCGGCTGGAGGGTACCGTCTTTTACCAGTGCGGCAATTTCCCGCACAGCGCTGACGATTTCCCGCTGCCCGCCGTAATTGATTGCAATATTCAAGATGATGCCCGTATTGTTCTTGGTCACTTCCAGGGCATGATCCATTTTTTCCAGCACCACCGGCGGCAAGCCTTCACGGCTTCCCATAAAACGAATCCGCACGTTGTAGCGATGGAACTCCTCCAGTTCAATGGTCAGATACCGGCTGAGCAGCTCCATAATGAAGCGAACCTCCGTAACCGGCCGTTTCCAATTTTCCGTGGAAAAGGCATACACACTTAAAATCTCAATGCCCAGCTTATCGGCAAATTTTACAATTTTGCGCAGGGTCTTGGCCCCTGCCGCATGGCCGAAGGTACGGGGCTGGCCTTGGGCTTTGGCCCATCTGCCATTGCCATCCATGATGATGGCTACATGCCGGGGGATTCTTTTTCCGTCCAGCTTGGACAGGTCTACAGACCCGTAGTCGGGCAGTTCCGGCAGAGTATTCGTTTTTCCGAAGAATTTTTTCAGCATACCGTTTCCCCCTATAAAAAAATTTGCGCAGCCTGCATAACGCGGGCTGCGCAATCCGCTATCAGCTTATTCAGCAGAAATAGCGCCTACCGGGCAAGCGCCGGTGCAAGCATCGCAGTCGATGCAGCTAGCTTCATCAACTTTATACTTGCCGTTGTCTTCAGAAATTGCACCAACGGGGCAAGTTCCTGCGCAGGAACCGCAACCGATGCAATCGTCTTGGTTAATCTTGTGTGCCATCTTGAGTACACCTCCCTTCAAATTTGCAACCAACAATTAATTGTAATGTATGGTCAGACAGTATGCACTGCTTCAACACATAAGCGTGATCATCCTGCCAGACTTGCGAAGCACGGTGAAAATAGGGCTCTGCCCGCACCACCTGTACCTGCCAGCCCTGCTGCTCCAAAACCTCCAGAGCATACGGGAGAGGACGGGCCAGAAGATCCGGGACTTCCTTGGAGAGTTCCATCACACCGACATAACTTCTTTCTCTTTTTTGGCCAAAATATCATCAATTTTCTTGATGTACTTGTCCGTAAGTTTTTGGGAAGTTTCCGTTGCGTCCTTGGCGTCATCTTCGGTAATGGTTTTGGCCTTTACCTGTTTCTTGATGGCGTCATTGAAGTCGCGGCGGATGTTGCGGATTTCAACCCGGCTGGCTTCCCCTTTTTTATTGACTACCTTCACCAGATCCTTCCGGCGTTCTTCCGTCAGAATGGGCAGGTTCAGGCGAATTACAGTACCATCGTTGCTGGGGTTCAGACCCAAATCAGAGGTCATAATGGCCTTTTCAATATCTTTCAGCAGGCCTCTGTCCCAGGGTTTGATTTCAATCATTCTGGGTTCGGGCACGGAAACGTTGGCTACCTGGTTCACAGGGGTTGCCGTTCCATAATAATCCACCCTTACCTGATCCAGCAAAGAAGGAGTAGCACGGCCAGTACGAATAGCGGCCAGCTCAGTCAGCAGAGCTTGAATGGCTCTGTCCATTTTTCCTTCGGTCTCTTTTTGCAGTTCCTCAATCGTTGCCATCAAAATCCTCCTACCAGGGTTCCGATTTCTTCGCCGGCAGCTGCTTTCAGGATATTGCCTTCCTTGTCGATGTTGAACACAACGATGGGAATGTGGTTATCCATGCACAGGCTGATAGCGGTAGAATCCATGACACCCAAATTTTTCTGAATCACTTCAATGTATTCCAGATGGTCAAATTTTTTGGCATTGGGATTTTTGGCAGGATCGCTGTCATAGACACCATCCACACCCTTCTTGGCCATCAAAATGGCGTCTGCTTCGATTTCAGCAGCCCGCAGGGCAGCTGTAGTATCGGTGGAGAAATAAGGGTTCCCGGTGCCTGCCGCAAAAATGACGACCCGGTTCTTTTCCAAATGACGAACGGCTTTGCGCCGGATGTACGGTTCTGCAATGGCTCTCATTTCAATGGCCGTCTGCACCCGGGTAGCAACCCCGCGGTTTTCCAGAGCATCCTGGAGTGCCAGGGAATTGATGACCGTAGCCAGCATGCCCATATAGTCGGCCGTTGCCCGATCCATGCCTTCAGAAGCGCCGGAGAGACCTCTCCAGATGTTGCCGCCGCCGTTAACGACTGCCACATCCAATCCGCTTTCCCGTACAGCCTGAATCTGTGCTGCAATGTTGTCAACCGTAACAGGATCAATCCCGTAGCCTTTAGGGCCTGCCAGGGCTTCACCACTGAGTTTCAAAATTACGCGCTTGAACTTTCTATTTGCCGACACTGAACGTTACCTCCTACAGAACTCCGTTGTCTATTTGCTATTATATTTGAATTTGCCGCTTCATGCAAGCTTAATAAATAAGAGAACACCATTAAGTGTTCTCTTATAGGTCGTTATTTTACGAAGCTCATTACTTCAGAAGCGAAATCTTCCTGTTTCTTTTCAATGCCTTCGCCCAATTGATAACGAACGAATCTCTTGGCTTTGGCATTGTGTTCCTTCAGCAGGCCGGCAATGGATTTATCCGGATCCTTGATGAATTCCTGGTCAACCAGGCAAACTTCCTTGTAGTACTTCTGAATGCGGCCCAGAACCATTTTTTCAATGATTTTTTCAGGCTTGCCTTCGTTTTTAGCTTGTTCGGACAGAACTTCCTTTTCGTGATCCAGTTCAGCTTCAGGAACTTGGGTACGATCCAGGTAAGCAGGGTTGGCTGCAGCAATGTGCATAGCCACGTCCTTGGCAACTTCAGCGTCGCCGCCTTCCAGTTCAACCAGAACGCCGATTTTGCCGCCGCCATGGATGTAATGGCCAACGGTGTCATTGCCATATTCGTAAACGGTGAAACGACGGATGTCGATTTTTTCGCCGATTTTGGCAATGGCTTCGGTGATTACGTCGCTGACTTTCTTGTCAGTGCCCAGGAAGGTTTGGTTTGCCAGTTCAGCCACATCAGCCGGTTTGTTGGCAGCGATGTGTTTGGCCACGGACAGAACCAGGTTTTTATAGTCATCGGTGTTGGCCACGAAGTCAGTTTCGCAGTTGACTTCCAGCAGGACAGCGATTTTGTTAGCTTCGTCAACGTAAGCGTCAACAATGCCTTCAGCAGCTACGCGGCTGGCTTTCTTGGCAGCCTTGGACAGACCTTTTTCTCTCAGGTAGTCGATTGCCTTGTCCATATCACCATCGGTAGCGGTCAGGGCTTTTTTGCAGTCCATCATGCCGGCACCGGTACGTTCACGCAGTTCTTTTACTAAGCTTGCGGTAATTGCCATCAGTATTCCTCCTGTATAATGGATGTATTTATCTTAGTTTTCTTGAGCAGCTTCTTCAGCAGCGTTTTCTTCTTCAGCAGCAACGGCTTCTTCATCCACAGCGCTGGCTTTGCCTTCCAGAACGGCATCAGCCATTTTGCTGGTCAGCAGGCGTACGGCACGGATAGCGTCGTCGTTGGCAGGCATCAGGTAGTCAACTTCATCCGGATCGCAGTTGGTGTCAACGGTAGCTACGATAGGAATGTGCAGTTTACGGGCTTCCAGAATAGCGTTATGTTCTTTGCGGGGATCGATAACGAACAGAGCGCTGGGGAGCTTCTTCATGTTCTTGATACCGCCCAGGTATTTTTCCAATTTTTCCATTTCATGGCGCAGAACGATAACTTCTTTCTTCGGCAGAACGTCGAAGGTGCCTTCTTCTTCCATTTTTTCCAGATCATGCAGCCGTTTGATACGGGTTTGGATGGTCTTGAAGTTGGTCAGCATGCCGCCCAGCCATCTTTCGTTTACATAGAATTGGCCAGCACGTTCAGCTTCTTCTTTGATAGCGCCTTGGGCTTGTTTCTTGGTACCTACGAACAGAACGGTACCGCCATTGGCAGCCAGTTCACGCAGGAAGTTGTAGCATTCTTCTACCTTCTTAACGGTCTTTTGCAGGTCGATGATGTAGATGCCGTTTCTTTCGGTGAAGATGTAGGGAGCCATCTTAGGGTTCCAACGTCTGGTCTGATGACCAAAATGCACACCTGCTTCTAAAAGTTGTTTCATGGATACAATTGCCATTTTTCTTTCCTCCTGTTTTTCCTCCGCAGCTCATTTTTCGCTTAACCCCTTCCGAGGACAGCCGCGTTCTGACGCTGCGTGTGTGTTTAATGGGGCTGTGAATTCACAACCGCTCTAGATTATACCATAAGTGTTCCAAAAGTTGCAAGAGTGTTTTCGGCCTTCATTAGGCCTGCACTGCCTGCAAAATTTCCTGCTTCAGGGTTTCCGCCTTGTCCAGCCAGTCCTCGCCGGCTTCGCCCCCGCCCTGGGCAGATTGGGCCTTGCCCCCGCCCCGGCCTCCAAACAGCTGGTTGGCCATTTGGCAATAAGCCTTGCAGTCCCCGGAGCCACCCGGGCTCACGGCAAACTGGTACATCACCCGGGCGCCGTCCTTTACCAAAATGCAGCACAGGACATTTTCCAGGGAGGACAACTTCTTCAGGGCATTCTTCCCGTCGGCACTGGAGCCTTCCAGGGTCATAAACAGCAGCCTGGTGCCAGCCCCAAATACCGGTGCCTTTGCAAGCAGGGCCGGCAGCTGCAGCTCCAGCAGCTCCTGGTTTTTGCTGCGCAGGGCCCCCTTCAGGTCAACAATTTCCTGATGCAGCTTTTGCACCGCCGGCAGCACTTCCTCCGTCTTCACCGACAGAAAATTGCTGGTTTCTTCCAGAATGCAATTTCTCTGGTGCATAGCCGCAAGTGCCCGCTTGCCGCAGAGGAATTCGATCCGGGAGCCCCCCTTATGCTTGGCAAAGCGGATAATCTTGATAACGCCTACCATTCCC
Organism: Acidaminococcus sp. AM05-11; assembly: GCF_003472805.1. Classification (NCBI taxonomy): domain Bacteria; kingdom Bacillati; phylum Bacillota; class Negativicutes; order Acidaminococcales; family Acidaminococcaceae; genus Acidaminococcus; species Acidaminococcus sp. AM05-11. The sequence goes on from NZ_QRMX01000002.1 coordinate 209,382, forward strand.
GTATAGGGCGGATGGGTGCCGCAGCAGGTGCAGATATCCCCGTTTTTGATGTCCACCAGCCGGATGGTGCCCCGGAGCTTTTCGTTCTTTTTCCGCAGGGGGTATTGATCCAGTTCCGTATGCTGCAAATAATGGACCGTTATAGGATCATTTTCCCAAATGCCCTGGTTGGCAAAAAGTTCCGCCTTGGCGGCCTTTTCCTCGTCAATTTCCTGGTCCAGGTCGATGAAAACACTTTCTTCGTTCATATGGAAGCCCACATTGTTGGCCCCGCAGGTTTTCCAAAAAGCATAGGACAGCATATGCTCGCCGCAATGCTGCTGCATCCGGTCAAGCCGCAGGTCCCAGTTGAGAACCACATGGACCTTCTGTCCAGCTTCCAGCGGGCTGTGGGTATAATGCCGCACTTCCCCAGCTGCATCAGAGGCGTAGTAAACCGGAACACCCTTAATCGTGCCCTGATCGGACAGCTGACCGCCGCCTTCGGGGAAAATCACCGTTTTGTCCAGGACCACTTCGTAATGGTCGTCCTTGGGTTCACAGGAGATGACCACCGCATCACATGCTTTTAACAGGGAATCCGTTTCATACAGTTTCTCGGTCATAGAACCTCACCTCTAATTTTTCTCCTGTCTCCAGAGTTACTGGCAGGCCCAGCTCCTCCTGAAAATACCGGAGATTGGACCGGTGCTGGCCCCTGACCATGGATTCCAGCCCTTTGGGACAGGTAATAACCATATTATAGTTTCCTGGGGGCAGAGATGCAATCTGCCGGAGAATTTTCAGACGAATGGAGTAGGACTTCACCAGTTCCCCAAAGGCCGGGTGGAAGGGCCCTGCCAGAATATGCCCGGGAGCGCACAGTTCCCTGTCCGGCTGAAGGCCCAAGCGGATTACCTGAATGCCGGCCCCAGTAAAGGCGTCGTAAAGCAGGGTGCTCTCCTCCACTGCGTCCTCCAGACTCTGGGGCTGATAGCTGCCCTGCCGGTACGCCGCAGCCAGAGGCGTGCCCTGGATTACCAGCACCGGATAAATCCGTACCAGTTCCGGGTGAATCGCCAGCACCTGGTCCCGGGTCTGGAGCAGACTTTCCCGGTCCTGCCCCGGCAGCCCCGTCATCAGCTGAAGCCCCAGGGTAAAGCCCGCTGCCTGGATAAGCCGGGAGGCTTCCCATACGTCCCTGGCGCTGTGCCCCCGTTCCGTTAGGGCCAGCACCCGGTCGTCCAGGGACTGGGCCCCCAATTCCACCACTGTGACCCCATGGGTTTTTAGCAAAGCCAGTTCCTGGTTATCAATAGCGTCCGGCCGGGTGGAAAGCCTGAGGCTGCCAAAAAGACCCTGGGCCCGATATGTTTCGGCCAGCTCCAAAAGGGCCTGCTGCAGCTTCAGGTCAAGGGCCGTAAAGGAACCCCCGTAAAAGGCCAGCTGGTTTTCCAGGCTGGGCCGCACCCAGGTACTGAGCTCCGCCAGCTGCCGTTGGGCCCCCCCCAGGCCGCTTTCCGTTTCCCCGCTGATGGTCCTCTGGTTGCAAAACACACATTGGTGGGGACAGCCCAGGTGGGGAATGAATACGGGCAGTATCATGTTAACGCCTTCTTCCTAAAAGAAAAGGTGCTCCAACCGAAATTGGAACACCTTCAGCCTATTTTTTTAATGCTTCGTGGGCAGCCCGCTGCTCGGCTTCCTTTTTGGTCCGGCCGCGGCCCCGTCCCCGCTCTACCTGGTTCACCAGCACCCGCATGACAAACGTGCGGTTATGGCTGGGACCATCGGCGGAAACCTGTTCGTACACAATATCCACCGGTCCATGTTCCTGAACCACTTCCTGGAACCGGGTCTTGTAGTCCCGGTCAATTCCGTTGGCCGTCAGTTCGGGAATCCGCTGGATCAGCAGACGGTTTAACAGCTCTGTGGCCTGGGCAAAACCCTGGTCCAGATAATAGGCACCCAGTACTGATTCAAAGGCGTCTGCCAGAATGGAAGGATTTTCCTCCCCATCCAGGTTCAGTTCCCCTTTGCCCAGCAGCAGGTGCTTACCCAGCTGCATTTCCGTAGCCAGCTGTGCCAGAGTTTCCTCACAGACCAGAAAGGCCCGGAATTTGGAAAGCTCCCCTTCATCCAGCTGGGGATAGTGGCGGTACAGATGGGTGCTGACCACCAGACTGAGAACGGAATCCCCCAGGAATTCCAGACGCTGGTTATGCTCTGGCCGGGGTTTTACCTTGGCCTCATACGCATAGGAGGTATGGGTCAAAGCCGTATTGAGTAAGCCCAGGTCCTGCATGGTCATACCCAAACCCTGACAGAACTCCTCAAGCTCCTTACGCCGTTTTTCTTCCATCACAGGAACCCTTAGTCCTGGTATTTGCGGAAGCAGATGCAGGCATTGTGACCGCCAAAACCAAAGTTGTTGGACAGTACCACATTGACTTCTGCTTTACGGGCCGTATTGGGCACGTAGTCCAGATCCAGGCCTTCTTCCGTATCCACATCTTCATAGTTGATGGTGGGAGGAAGAATGCCGTTTTCAATGGTCAGTACAGAAGCCACAGCTTCCACACCGCCGGCAGCACCCAGCAGGTGACCGGTCATGGATTTGTTGGAGCTCATGGGAACGTCTTTGGCCCGGTCGCCGAAGATTTTCTTGCAGCACAGGGTTTCGTTCAGGTCGTTCCGATGGGTGGAAGTACCGTGGGCGTTGACGTAGTCCACATCATCCGGAGTGAGGCCCGCATCTTTGATGGCAGCCAGCATGCATTCAGCAGGCATTTCGCCGCTGGGATCCGGAGCGGTAATATGGTAAGCATCGCAGTTGTAGCCATAGCCCACCAGTTCGGCGTAGATATGGGCACCGCGCTTCTTGGCATGTTCCAGTTCTTCCAGAACAATAATGCCGGCGCCTTCACCCATAACGAAACCGTCTCTCTTCTTGTCGAAGGGGCAGGAGGCTTTTTCCGGATGTTCATTGTTCCGGGACAGCGCTTTCATATTGTCGAAACCAGCCACGGCAATGGGAGAAATAGCAGCTTCCGTACCGCCGGCCAGCATAATGTCGGCATCGCCGTATTGGATAATGCGCAGGGCATCACCAATGCAGTTGGAACCCGTAGCACAGGCCGTTACAATGGCCGTGTTGGGGCCCTTGACACCCAGGTCAATGGCAATCTGGGCAGCCGGCATATTGGGGATTTCCATAGGAATAAAGAACGGGCTGATCTTGCTGGGGCCCTTGGTTACATATTTGTTGGCTGCATCCAGGAAAGTATGGATACCGCCAATACCCGTGCCAACGCAGACACCTACCCGGACAGCGTCTTCCTTGCTCAGGTCCAGGTCAGCATCCTTTACAGCCATTTTGCCGCAGGCAACAGCGAACTGGGTAACCCGGTCCATTCTCTTGCCTTCCTTGCGGTCGCCGTATTCGGAGAAATCAAAGCCCTTAACTTCCCCGGCAATTTTGCAGGAAAAGTCAGTGGTATCAAATTGCGTGATCAGGCCGATCCCGGATTTGCCTGCAATCAGGTTATTCCAGAATTCATCCTTACCAATACCAATGGGAGTAATGGCGCTAACACCGGTCACAACCACTCTACGTTTCAAAAGGATCACCTCTTATTTAGAATTGTTCAGTTCTTCCCGTAATCTTCTGAAGATCTCGTGGACGGGAAGAATTTCCTTAATTTTCCACATATTTGCACCGGTAAACACCAGGCCTGTTTCCAGATCTCCCTGCTGCGCCCGGGTCAGAGCCTTAATAATGCAGAAACTCCGGGAGCAATGTTTCAGACAGCTGTCACAGCTAAATGGCTTGGTTGGATGACCTTCCAATACCGCCTTGGAGAACGGATTCAATAAGGCTCTGCCTTTAAATCCCACCGGGCTATCTATCTGAACCACATCATCTTTGGTCATTTTCAAATAAAATTGTTTCAGCATGGGCGCACTATTGGATTCTTCACTGGCAGCAAACCGGCTGCCCATCTGAACCCCGCTGGCTCCCATTTGCAGCAATTCTGCCACATCATAGCCATCCACAGCACCACCGGCTGCAATGACGGGAATCTTCACTACCGAAAGGATTTCCGGCAAAATATCTTTAATCGAACGCTGAGTTCCCAGATGGCCACCGGCCTCCGTTCCTTCCACCACTACAGCGGAAGCGCCCAGACGCTCTGCTATTTTCGCTAATTTGGCATAAGAAACTATCGGCACAATAGGAACATCATATTCCTTGCCGACAGAAAACATATCTCTGGAAAAACCAGCCCCAGCCACAATCAAGTCGACTTTTTCCTGGGCTGCAGTCGTTATCAGCCCTTTAAATTCACGGGCGGCAACCATTGCATTGATACCAATCATTCCCTTGCCATTGGATAACTTTCTGGCAAGACGGATTTCTTTACGCAGCTCATCAAAGGGCAGACCAGAAGCAGCGATCAGTCCCACACCGCCCTCATTGGCCACCGAAGCCGCCAACCGCGCCGTGGACAAGCGGATAGCCATACCGCCTTGAACGATAGGCATAGTTGCTACTTTTTCACCAATCTTCAGCACTGGCACTTTCAACAACAATCCCCCATTTCAGATCAAAAAGATCATGGATAAAGCTCGGAAAGTCCCGTAAGGGACCTTCCGAAAATAATGGGATATTATTTTTTGTCTTCTTTATCCAACAGTTCTACTGCGTCTCTTACAGTGCGGATTTTTTCAGCAACTTCATCAGGGATTTCAGTGTTGAATTCTTCCTCAAAAGCCATGATCAATTCCACAATGTCCAGAGAATCAGCTCCCAAGTCATCAATAAAAGTAGAATCCATCTTTACGTCTTCAGGAGCTACGCTCAGCTGATCAACCGTAATAGCCTTTACTTTTTCAAAAGTACTTTGTTCGCTCATTCCTATTCACCTCCTTCCAGCTCTCTAACACATAATCATACTACATTACCATGCCACCGTCCACGTTTAAAACCTGGCCGGTTATATAAGCAGCTTCATCAGATACTAGAAATAAAACTGCGTTGGCAACATCTTGAGGCTCTCCTGCCCGTCCCAGAGGGATGGTGCAAGCCATTTCAGCTTTTTGCTCATCAGTGAGCACGCTGGTCATATCGGTTGCGATAAAGCCGGGAGCCACCGCATTCACGGTGATATTCCGGGAGGCCACTTCCTTGGCCAGGGACTTGGTAAAACCGATAACACCGGCTTTGGCAGAAGCATAGTTTGCCTGCCCTGCATTGCCCATTTCCCCAACTACAGAAGCCATATTTACAATACGGCCGCCTTTTTGCTTCATCATGGTTCTCAGTACTGCTTTGGAACAGTTGAACACACCCTTCAGGTTGGTGTTCATCACATCGTCCCAGTCGGCTTCCTTCATTCTCATGAGAAGGCCGTCCCGGGTAATCCCTGCGTTGTTCACCAGGATGTCCAGTCTGCCCAGTTCCTTTACCACACGGCCAACGATATCCGCAACCCCGTTGGTATCGGCAACACTGCCTTGTACCAGCAGCGCCTTGCGGCCCAGCTTTTCAATGGCAGCGGCTACTTCTTCAGCAGCAGCGGTGTTCCCAGCATAGTTGATGGCCACATCTGCGCCATGTTCTGCCAGGGTCAGGGCGATGGCACGGCCAATGCCCCGGGAGCCGCCTGTTACCAAAGCTACTTTGCCAGCTAAATTCATTTTATCTGACCTCCTTTAAATAAGCAAGAGTTTTTTCCAAACTAGCCAGGTCTTCTACGTTCTGGCCGCTAAAGGAGCGATCAATTTTCTTCACAAAGCCCGTCAGGACTTTGCCCGGGCCCACTTCGATAAAGGTGGTAACCCCAGCCTGGATCATGTAGCGTACGCTGTCTTCCCACAGTACCGGGCTGGCAGCCTGCTTAACCAGGATTTTGCGGATTTCGTCGCCTTTTTGTTCCGGCTGGGCCGTTACGTTGGCAATCACCGGAATCTTGGCGTCGGCAATTTTCACCTGGTCCAGCACTTCTGCCAAACGGTCGGCAGCAGGCTGCATCAGGGTGCTGTGGAAAGGTGCGCTGACCGGCAGGACAATGGCGCGCTTGGCACCAGCTGCCTTCAGGGCTTCCGAGGCTTCCCGCACTGCATCCGTGGCACCGGCGATAACTACCTGGCCCGGGCAGTTGAAGTTTACAGGCTGTACAGCAAGACCCGTACGGTCCTGTACTTCCTTGCAGATTTCCTTAATCTTTTCCGTATCCAGGGCAATAATGGCAGCCATGGCGCCTTGGCCCACAGGAACAGCTTCCTGCATGAATTGGCCTCTCTTGCGTACAACCCGTACGGCATCGGCAAATTTCAGGGAACCAGCAGCCACCAGAGCGGAATATTCACCCAAGCTGTGGCCGGCAGCCACGTCCGGGAATACTTCGTGTTCTTCCAGCACCTTCAGGGCAGCCACACTGCAAGTCAGAATGGCCGGCTGGGTGTTGTAGGTCAGCCGCAGCTGTTCTTCCGGGCCCTTAAAGCACAGGTCCGTCATGGAAAAGCCCAGGGCTTCGTCCGCTTCCTTGAAAACGTCCTTGACGCAGGCGTAATTGTCGTACAGTTCCTTCATCATGCCCACGGTCTGGGAACCCTGACCCGGGAATACAAAAGCAATCTTACTCATCCTTTAGCCTCCTCGTCCTTTTGCCATTTTACCACCAGCGAACCGTAGGTCAAGCCGGCCCCAAAGCCCACCATCACTACATTGTCGCCCTTATGGATGCGTCCCTGATCCCGTGCTTCACACAGTGCAATGGGAATGGAGGCACCGGAGGTGTTGGCGTATTTATCCAAATCAACCATAATTTTTTCTTCAGGCAGGTGCAGCCGTTTGGCAGCGGAAGCAATGATCCGCACATTGGCCTGATGGGGTACCAGCAAATCGATATCCCCCTTGGTCATGCCGGCCTTTTCCAGGGCCTTCAGGGTACTGTGCCCCATGACCTTTACGGCAAACTTAAAGACCTCGGACCCCACCATATGGATGGAGTGTTCCTTGTTGGCCACCGTTTCGTAGCTGGCAGGTTTCCGGGAACCGCCAGCAGGCATGTTCAGAAAATCTCCCCCAGCCCCGTTGGCGCCCAGGTCCACGGACAAAATCCCGTAGCCGTCTTCCACCTGGCCCAGTACTGCCGCACCGGCCCCATCACCAAAGATGATGCAGGTGTTGCGGTCTTCCCAGTTGAGAATCCGAGACAGGGTTTCTGCCCCTACCACCAGGACCTTCTTGTACAGCCCGGAGGCGATGGTCTGGCTGGCGATGCCGCAGGCATACACAAAACCGGAGCAGCCGGCCGCCAGGTCAAAGGCAGCCGCATGGGTGGCGTGAAGCTTGTCCTGCAAAATGCAGGCCACTGAAGGGAATTTCATATCCGGAGATTCGGTGCCTACCACAATCAGGTCCAGCTCCTCTGCCGCAACGCCGGCATCTTCCAGCGCCCGCTGGGCAGCAATCAGGGCCAAATCAGAGGTCGCCTGTTCCGGTGCTGCAATATGCCGCTCCCGGATACCCGTTCTCTCCACAATCCAGTCGTTGCTGGTGTCCACCATTTTTTCCAAATCAAAGTTGGTCAGTACTTTTTCAGGCACATAATAGCCCATGCCTAAAAAGCCAACACTGGGTTTATTGCTCATATTTACAGTTCACCACTTTCTTCGTCCTGCATAATGGTCTGACGAATATGCCCTACCACATCTTTCTCCGTCAGTTCCATGGCCACCCGCACTGCATTTTTGATGGCCTTGGCCTTGGAGCTGCCGTGGCAGATGATAAAGGGGGCACGGACACCCAGGAGCAGAGCACCGCCGTATTCCGAAGCATCCATCTGCTTCATCATGCTGTAAAGCGCCGGTTTCATCATCAGGGCTCCCAGCTTGGCCAGCACGCTGCTGCGCTTCAGGGTATTCTTGAAAATATCCACAATGGCAGAGCCCAGGCCTTCCATGGTCTTTAATACCACGTTGCCCACAAACCCGTCACAAACCACTACGTCTACGGAACCCTTGTTGATGTCCCGTCCTTCTACATTGCCAATAAAATTGATATGCGGGTCCGCTTTCATCAAAGGGTAGGTGGCCAGGCACTGCTCGTTGCCCTTGGTCTCCTCTTCCCCAATGTTTAGCAGCCCTACCCGGGGATTGGGAAGGCCCAGCTGCAGTTCTGCGTACACAGAACCCATTACAGCACTTTTCACCAGGTTTTCCGGCTTGGCGTCCACCATGGCGCCGGAGTCAACCAGAACCGTAGCCCCGGTAATGCTGGGAATCACCGTAGCAATGGCCGGACGGTCAATGCCTTTGATCCGGCCCAGGCCAAACAGGGCAGAAGCCACTGCAGCCCCGGTACTGCCGGAGGAAACCAGTGCGTCACATTCCCCTTCCTTCAGGAGGCGGGTTGCCACCACAATGGAAGCGTCCTTCTTTTTCTTCACGCTGATGCCGGGATGATCTTTCATCTCGATAACTTGGCTGGCGTGATGAATGGTAATCTTAGGATTCTTTTCCTGATGCTCCTGCATCAGTGCCTGGCGGATGGTTTCTTCATCTCCTACCAGTACTACCTCGCAGCCATATTCGTTGACAGCCTGAAGTACACCCTTGATAATTTCCTGAGGGCCATAGTCAGTACCCATTACATCAACTGCGATTTTCATCTTCTTGGTTCCTCTTTTCCGGAATGGCAACAATCAGAAATTTAGCCCGGAACACTTCCTTATGGTTGTTTCTGATTTTCACCCAAATCGTATATTTATCTTCCTGCTTCCGAACCACTTCGGCCCGGGCCACCAGAATGGCACCCGTATACACAGGAATCTTGTATTTCACATTTGCCACACCGGTCAACGCTGCCGGTGCGTCAATTACTGCCAAGGCCAGGGAATTGGCCTGGGCAAACATGTATTGCCCTCTTGCTACGCCTGTTTTCTCCAGAACCATCTCTTTGTCCACGGTCATCATGGAAATACCGCTGTGACCGATGTCCAGGTCAATCAGTTCGCCTACAATATCGGCACTGGTGATGGCCTGCAATTTTTCCTGGGCGTTTTCCGCCATGTGACGGGTCCGTTCCCGAAGTTCGGGAATCCCCAGGGCCAACCGATCCAGTCGGATGGTTTGGATACTGACTTGAAAGGTTTCGGCCAGATGCTCGTCGGTCAAGAAAGGATTCTTGTCCAAAAGCTGCTGAAGCCTCTGTTGGCGTGCCTTCTTCTGTGCTGCAGAACCCATTCTATCACCTACTTTTAGTACCTAGTCATAACACTAGAGCCTATTATACCAAAGAACGGGCAAAATACAATAGCTCGCACAAAAAACCTACAATAATTTACAGCTTCTTCATAGATTTTGCAGCATCCCTCCCCACTTGTCAGAAAGGTTAGGCCCGCCAGAAGAAATTCCGGCAGACAGCCAGGGATATTTTGCCTAAGCCAAATATCTCCAGCATCTATTATAATGCAAAACTTCGAAAGAAGAAACCTTATCCCTTTAGAAAGCACGCAGCGGCATTCACTGCAAAAAAAGAACGCCGCCCCATAGAGCGACGTTCATTTTTTCAGGTCTCCCGCAGGATTCCTTATTCAGCTTCTTTCACTACTTCCTTACCATCGTAATAGCCACATTCAGGGCAAACATGGTGAGGGCGCTTCAGCTCATGGCATTGAGGGCATTCAACCAAGCCAGGAGCAGCCAGTTTCCAATTAGCGCGACGGGAATCGCGGCGAGCTTTCGACATTTTTCTCTTTGGTACTGCCATTATCGTACACCTCCTAAACTCAACCTATTTCTCTAACAATGCCTCAAGAGCCTGCAGCCTGGGATCGATGGACCGAGTATCACAATGACATTCCGTCACGTTGCGATCCGCTCCACAGACAGGGCAAATCCCTTTGCAGTCCGGTTTGCACAGCATTCTGGCAGGTATGGCCAGCAGCAGGGACTCCCTTAAAGCATCTGTAACATCAACCACATCAAACTTATAGGTAAAGGCATCCTCTTCCAGCCCCGGGGTTCCTTCCGGATAGTACCGTTCGTCCACCTTGGCGGTGAGGTCCAGTACCACATCCTTCAGGCAGCGGGCACAGGTTCCCCGCACCGTGAAGTTCTCCGTGGCCGTCAGCAGCAGCACATCGCCGCCGTTGGCTAGGGTACCTTCTATGGTAATGGGACCTTGCAGTTCCGCATCTTCCGGCAGGATATTTAACTCTTTGCCGGTCAGGGTATACTGAAAAGATTCAGACCCTACGAGTTTCTTTTTGATTTCTGCTACATTGATTTTGATCATATTATCAACCGTTACATTATATCTAGGCTTTCACCCTTTGTCAAGCAAAAGCCCGAAAACATTTTCTTATTTGCAGAGTCTATTGGTATCCCGAGCGATAACCAATTCTTCGTTGGTGGGGATCAGAAATACCTTTACCTTGGAATCAGCAGCGCTGATTTCGGTGTCTTTGCCGCGTACATTGTTGCGGTCAGCATCAATCTTCACGCCCAGGAATTCCAGGCCAGCGCATACTTTGGCACGGGTGGTGATGTCGTTTTCGCCTACACCAGCAGTGAAGACGATGGCATCAACGCCGCCCATAGCAGCAGCATAAGCGCCGATGTAGCGTTTTACCTGATAGCAGAACATATCCAGGGCCAGTTGGGCCTTATCGTTGCCTTTGGCAGCAGCATCTTCAAGGTCACGGAAGTCGCTGGAAACGCCGGATACACCCAAAACGCCGCATTCCTTGTTCATGTATTTGTCCATGGCAGCAGCATCCAGGCCTTTTTTGCTCATCAGAATGGGCACTACAGCAGGATCGATGGAACCAGTACGGGTACCCATCAGAACGCCGTCCAGCGGAGTGAAGCCCATGGAAGTATCCACGGATTTGCCGCCGTCTACAGCGGTGATGCTGGAGCCGTTGCCCAGATGGCAGGTGATGATTTTGGTATCGGCAATGTCCTTGCCCAGCATTTCAGCAGCCCGAGCAGCTACGAATCTGTGGGAAGTACCATGGAAACCGTATTTACGGATGCCGTACTTTTCGTATTCTTCGTATTTAACGCCGAACATATAAGCCACAGGAGGCATGGTTTGATGGAAAGCCGTATCAAATACAGCCACTTGCGGGGTGTTGGGCATCAGTTTTTGGCAGGCACGGATACCAGCTACGTTAGGCGGCTGATGCAGAGGTGCCATATCGCTCAGGCCTTCAATCTTGGCCAGTACTTCGTCGTTAATGACAACGGATTCGCTGAAGATTTCGCCGCCATGTACCACTCTGTGGCCCACAGCATCGATTTCGTCCATGGATTTGATAACGCCATGGTTGGGATCAACCAGAGCAGCCAGTACTTTTTTGATACCGTCTACATGATCGGGGATCTCGCTTTCCAGTCTTACTTTGTCCTTACCGGCAGGCGTATGCGTCAAAACAGAGCCTTCAATACCGATACGTTCAACCAAACCTTTAGCAATGACAGATTCATCATTCATATCAATCAGCTGATATTTGATGGAAGAGCTGCCGCAGTTAACAACAAAAATCTTCATTCCCTTGCCTCCTGATCAACTACTGAGTTTTCAAGCAGTATTACGCATTTTCTATAATACCTAACTATTTTAGCAAAGTTAGCCCAGAATGTCTAGAAAAGAATTGTTTCCGGGCTGAATTCAGTCTCTTTTCCCCGGCCTCCGCCCTTGCGTGCCGCCCCTCCTGCCGCTACAATAGAAAGGAATACAAGGCAGGGGCAAAAAGTGATTTTCGCCCCGGGCCCAAACTTTTCTTTAAGGAGGCCCCTATGAACCCAGCTGCCGTCATCGGCATTATCGCAGAATATAACCCCTTCCACAAGGGGCATCAATACCAGCTTTCCCAGGTCCGGCAAAAATTTCCTGACGCACCTGTCATCGCCGTTAGCAGCGGCAGCCTGACCCAGCGGGGTGAGGCTCCTATTTGGGACAAATGGAAACGGACCCGGCTGGCCCTTTTGGGCGGCGTGGACCTGGTGCTGGAGCTGCCAGTGGTCTACAGCCTCCAAAGCGCCCGGGAATTTGCCCGGGGTGCCGTTGCCTGCCTTCAGGCTACAGGCGTAGTCACCCACCTGTCCTTTGGCTGTGAGACTCCGAATTTGGCCCTCTTGGAGCGCCTGGCCAAGGAACAGCCGGCCAAGGTACAGTGGGAAGCTGCCCTTTCCCAGGGACTATCCTATGCCAAGGCGGCGGAGCAGGTCTACGGTAGGCTGAATCCCCGCTACCCCGCCCTGCTCCAGGGCTCCAACAACCTTTTGGCCCTGGAATACCTGCGGGCAATTGGCAGCCTGGCACCCCAGCTTCAGCCCCTGCCCGTCCTGCGCCAGGGCAGCGCCTACGGCAGCACCACCCTGGAGGATACCCTGGCCAGCGCCTCCGCCCTGCGCAAAGCGCTGAAACGTGACGGGTTAACCCCAAGGGCCGCCCAGCAATTTCCCGAGGCCGAACTGCCCTGGATCAGGACCTGGTTAGCCCAGGGGCTTTGCGGTCTGCCGGAAGACCGCCTGTCCCTGCTGCTCTCCTACACCCTGGAATGCTCCTCCCCAGCGGCCATCCGCACGGCCTGCCTTACCAGCGAGGGCCTGGAAGACCTGGTGTACAAGCACCGCCGGGCCGGCTCCTTTACTGCCCTGGTAGAAGCGTGCGCCACCCGGCGCTACTCCCCTTCCCGGATTCGCCGGCTGCTGTGGCAGCTGCTGCTCTCCCAGCCAGACTGTACTTTTAGCCAGGGCGCCAACGCTGCTCCCACCTACCTGCGGGTATTGGGCTTTAGCCCCAGGGGCCAGGAGCTGCTTCGCCAGCTCAAGCAGAAGGCCCAGCTGCCCCTGGTGCTCCAGGTAAACAAAAACACCCTGGCAAAGGCCCCTTCCGCCGCCTTTGCCGCCCAGCTTGCCCTGGACCTTAGGGCCGCCAACCTGTACCAGCTGCTGCAAACAGGCACGATCACGGACCTGGACTACCGCCTGCCGCCAGTGCGCCTGTAGCTGCCAATTTTACCCATAAAAATAAGGACTGGGGATTTTCCTCAGTCCTTTGTTTTACCTATTATTTTCTGTCAGTACCGGATTCAATCCGATGATCTTCCGGATAGGAGGCCTTCAGGGCATCTCCATTTTCCTGAACAGCTTTCAGGGTCTTGTTCAGGTTTTCTTCCAGGTAGCTGAAGACATCTACCGCATACTGCATGGATTCACTATGCAGCTTATTGGCATAAGCTTCCGCAGCAGCCCGCATATCGTGGTCATACTGCTGGCCTTCAGCCAGAATCTGGTTGGCCTTGTTTTCCGCAGCTTTTACCACTTCTTCCTGGCGTACCAGGCGGTCAGCTTCAGCCTTGGCCAAATCCACAATCCGGTTGCCTTCGGCATGAGCCTGTTCCACAATGTGGTCCGCTTCCGTACGGGATTTTTCGATAATGCTCTTTTGTTCTTCCAGCAGGTCGTGGGCTCTCTTGATTTCCTGAGGTACAGCAGCCCGCAGCTTATCCATTACCATGGTAAGTTCATTTTCGTTGACAATCAATCTGCTGGTTAAGGGAATCCGAAATCCCTCTTGCAGAATACTTTCCATTTCGTCCAAGATTTTGTCTAATTCCATGACCATCTATCCCTTCCCTTAATGTAATAGAGAAAATCATTAGCGAGCTTTTCCGCGCTGCATGACTTCATTTTGAATACATTCCGGTACAAAACCGGTGATGTTGCCGCCGAAATACACCATTTCCCGCACCCCTGAAGAACTGAGATACGAATATTTCGCGTTGGTCATAATAAAGACCGTTTCCAAATTCTTATCGATTTCCTTCATCAGCAGGGCGCGCTGGAATTCGTACTCAAAATCAGTGAATGCCCGCAAGCCACGTACAATAAACTTGGCCCCTTCCTGTTCGCAGAACTCGTTCAAAAGCCCTGAAAAACTGGTAACCCGGATATTCGGGATGTGGGCGGTCGCTTTCTCGATCATGGCTACCCGCTCTTCCATGGAAAACATGGCTTTGTCCTTGGCGGGGTTGACGAATACGCTGACAATCAGCTCGTCAAACATTTTGCTGGCTCGTTCAAAAATATCCAAATGGCCCATGGTAACCGGGTCAAAACTACCCGGACAAACGGCTTTCCGCACGTTAAACCTCCAATAGCAGCAAGATTTGCTAAATCTCATTATAACAAAAACAGCTTACGATTTCCACCTAATTAAAGATATTTTCGTGTCTCCGTACTTTTCTGTTCGGATTTCTGTCCCTTCCTCCACATATTGGGCTGGATCCTCTTCCAGGGAATGTTCCAACACCAAAAGGCCGCCGGGTTTCAGCACCGGACGCTTTAGCAGTGCCTTGTACACCAGCTCGTTAAGGCCCTTGTTGTAGGGCGGGTCCGAAAAAATCAGGTCAAACTGCTGGTGTTCCTGCTCCAATATAGCCAGGCCATTGACGGCGTCCGTATGAATCAGCCGCACCGCCTCCTGGGCCCGGGCCTTTTCCACATTGGCCTTCACCAGTTTCAGGCTCTCCCGGCTCTTGTCAAAATACACCACACTGGCTGCACCCCGGCTCCAGGCTTCCAGGCCCAGATTGCCGGTTCCCGCAAAGGCATCCAGCACCACTGCTCCAGGAAGCCGGGACTGGATAATGCTAAACAGGGCTTCCTTTACCCTATCGGAAGTGGGGCGTACCAGATAATTTTTGGGAGTAACCAGTTTCAGGCCCCTGGCCTTGCCGGTAATAATGCGCATCTGCGCCACTTCCTTTCGTGAGATATCAAATCAATTATAAACTGTACCCGTTCCTGGTGCAAGAAAAAACCTGGGTGTACACAAATTGTGCGGAATTTTTTGCACCCCTCCCCCCGTTTTCCCGGGGAAGTGTAGTCATTTTCTGGCACTTACGATATAATGATACCATTCTATAAGAAAAGGAGCCTTCCCCGTGAAACGAAAACCCCTGCTTGCCCTGGCAGTGCTTTGCACCGCAGCCGGCCTTCTGCTCCACGGCCGCCTTGCGCCCCGGGGGGAGAACTATACACCGCCGCCCATACCAGCTACAGCCCATTGGGCCCTGCTGCCCATTGACAACCGGCCGCCCTGCCGGGACTTTACCGTGGAACTGGGTGCCCTGGCAGGGATTTCCGTTACCGCACCTCCGGACAATATCATGGACTGGTACGAAAATCCGGCCAATATTCCTGCCCTGAAAACCTGGCTGGAAGCCCAGCTGCCCCAGCAGCAGGGAGCTATCATTTCCACGGACCTGCTCCTGTTCGGCGGTCTTCTCCACTCCCGGATTCACCAGGTAGATGAAGAAAAGGCCGGGGAACTGTTCACCTACCTGTCCGATTTAAAAGAAACCTATCCGGACAAGCAGTACTACCTGTACAGCATCATCCCCCGGCTGCTGATCAGCGACCATGTGCTCCCTGACCGGTGGTACCAGTGGCATCTCATGACCTGGACCATCAACATGGACAAAAAGCTCCAGGGCCTGCCCTATGACCATGCCCTGTACGAAGAAGTCAAGGCCCTGATTCCCATGGATTTGAAGTGGAAATACATTACCCTGTACCAGAACAACGACCGGCTGAACCAGGAACTGATCCAGTTCGTTACAGAAGAAAACCTCACGGACCTGGTCATCGGTCAGGACGACGCCCAGCCCTACGGCCTGCCCAACCATAACCGGCACAACGCTACAGCCTACCTCAAGGAATACGACGAACATCCCCCCATCTATACCTCCCAGGGAGCCGATGAGCTGGGGGCCCTGGCCATTTCTCGGATCTACACCCGCAGCAATCACTGGCAGCCCAAAATCAAGGTAATGTACGGCACCCCCGAAATGCGGGACTACACCCTCCACTTTGTGCCCCAGACCCTGGGCCAGATTGCTTCGGACAAGATTCAGCTGGCAGGCGGCGTGGAAACGGATTCCCTGGACCAGGCGGATTTTGTGCTGTTCATCCACTGCGGCAGCGAAAAGAAGGAAAACTACACCCAAATTGCTGAGAATATCAAACTGCTCATGACCCAAAAACCCGTAGCCCTGGTGGACCTGTCCACCCGCTTTGCAGCCGGGGACTGCATCCTGCCCCACCTGGCGGCCAATGGCACGCCCCTGCCCCAGCTGCTGTCCTATTCCGGCTGGAATACGGCTTCCAATTCCATTGGCACCGCCGCAGCCCAGGGCACCATTGTCACCGGCCAGGCAAAGCGCCTGCCCAAGGACCAGCTGCCCGGCCTGTACAGCGCCAACTTCCGCTTCAACTACGCCCGGTTCCTGGACGACTGGGCCTACCAGAAGCTGATTCGCCCCCACATGGCCGAGCTCCAGGACCTTAACGGAGTAAATCCCCAGGACGCCGACCCCTACGCCCGGCAGACCCTGTTCTACATTGCCCGGGAACTGGGCATCTACAACAAGCTGCTGCTGTGGTACTGCCGGAAATATCCCTACTACCAGGACGGAACCGACGCCTACTACCTGCAAAACGCGGACTTTACCGTAGGCCTCCCCTGGGAGAGGCCCTTTGAAATCCGCTTAAAAATTTATCAAGATTTTGGCAAATACCAATTGACAAATTAAGGAATAGCCTTTATAATCTATTAATGTGTTGTCGGGGCGTAGCGCAGTTTGGTAGCGCGCCTGGTTCGGGACTAGGAGGCCGCAGGTTCGAATCCTGTCGCCCCGACCATCTTAAAAAATAAGACAGTAACTTCGGTTGCTGTCTTTTTTGTTTGCCCTGAATCTCCTATAAAGCAACGAAAAAAATCCGGCTCTCCCAAAGGAAAGCCGGATTTTCTTTTTCGTTGCTTTACAGCATCTTGGCCCGCAGTTCTTCGCCGCTGAGAGGGCTCAAATAAGCAGGAGCAATATCGAATACAGTCTTGCAGCCCGTTGCCCCTTCCTTGGCCAGCCGTGCCAGGGCTCTTACATAGGCAATCACTGCATGAGCGGTGAATTCCGGGTTGGAATCCAAGGTCAGCCGGTATTCGATCACGTGGTTGTTTTCCTTGTTCACGCCAGTTTTGCCGGAACGGAATACGAAACCGCCATGGGCAAAGCCCTGGTGATTTTTGTTGAATTCTTCTTCCGAGATGAAGTGTACCGTAGTATCGTAATCGGAGAAGTAGTTGGGCATGGTTTTGATTTCCTCTTCCACCTTGGCAGCATCAGCGCCTTCTTCCAGCACCACGAAGCATTCCCGGGTATGTTTCTGCCGGGTGGTCAGTTCCGGATTCTTGCCGGCTCTTACCGCTTCCAGGGCTGCCTCCACAGGAATGGTGTATTGTTTGCCGTTCTTTACCCCTTTAATCCGGCGAATGGCATCAGAGTGGCCTTGGGATACGCCCTTGCCCCAGAAGGTATAATCCTTGCCGTCCGGCAGCAGTACGTTGCCATACAACCGTGCCAGGGAAAACAGGCCCGGATCCCAGCCTACAGAAATCATAGCCACCTTGCCGGCAGCCTTGGCAGCTGCATCTACTGCAGCAAAATGCTGAGGAATATGGGCATGGGTGTCAAAGGTATCGATGACATTAAACAAGGAAGCGTATTTAGGAGTTTGTACAGGCAGATCGGTAGCAGAACCACCGGCCAGGACCAGCACGTCGATTTTGTCCGTCCATTGGGCAATGTCGTTAACAGAAACTACAGGCACCCCTGCCGTAGCAATTTTCACCTGAGCCGGGTCACGCCGGGTAAATACCGCAGCCAGCTTTACATCCGGGTTATCCAAGAGAGCTGTTTCCACCCCTCTGCCAATATTACCATAACCTAAAATACCGATTTGCACTGTCATATGATCAACCTTCCTTTTGTATAATCTAGTGAACACGTTTTGCATTATACACGTATTGCGTTTATTTGTAAATATTTTAAACCGATTGTAACGCAAATAATACTGTATACTTTTTAAAAGATACGAAGTACTTAAAATACTGTATACAGTGTACGCTCAGGGTATCCTACCCTGCTCCCTTCCAGACAAAAAAGACTGCATCCCAGGCGTACCCCAGAATGCAGTCTTCGCAACGTTTACAGCAATTTTTCGATATCGGCAGCGATGGCAGAAGGAACCGTGGTGGGTTCATACCGTTCCACCACATTGCCGCTGCGGTCAATCAGGAACTTGGTGAAGTTCCATTTGATGCCGTCCCCTTCCAGGTAGGACGGGAAGTGGTTCTTCAGGGCATCCACCAGGCCGGCAGCCACAGGATGGCTCATATCAAAGCCCTTGAAGCCCTTTTGCTGGGTCAGGTACTTGAACAGCGGCTGGGCATTTTCGCCCCGCACATCGCCTTTGGCAAAAATCTTGAAGGTAACCCCGTAGTTTACCCGGCAGAAATGTTCAATTTCATCATTGGTGCCAGGATCCTGTTCGGCAAACTGGTTGCAGGGAAAGCCCAGGATTTCCAAGCCCTTGTCCTGATACTTCTTGTACAGTTCTTCCAGTTCCTTAAATTGGGGCGTAAAACCGCATTTGCTGGCAGTGTTCACAATCAGCAGCACCTTGCCCTGGTAATCCTTCAAAGAAACGTCTTCACCTTTTTTATTTTTAACAACAAAATCATATACGTTCATTACAAATCCTCCTTACAGGTTCCGGCAGCTGCGCACCGCAGCTCCGCTTTTTGTTTGGCTGACTTTCTGCTAATCACTTTCTGTCTTTATTATAACGTGTTATTTAATTTTGTCAAATACTATTTTTTAAAATTTAATTTGACGTGATAAATTTTATCCGTTACAATAATTCTAAACAACGAAAGGATGCAAGGTGATTGCCATGACCTCAGAAAACGAATACGCCGGCCTGCTGCTGCAAAACCAGCTGTGCTTCCCCCTCTACGCCGCAGCCCGAAAAATTGTGGCGGCCTACCATCCCCTGCTCAAAGCCCTGGACCTGACCTACGCCCAGTACGTGACGCTGATGGTCCTGTGGGAAGAAAAGGAGATTTCCATGCACCAGCTGGGAAAACGCCTGTACCTGGATTCCGGTACTCTGACCCCAGTGTTAAAAAAGCTGGAGGCCGCCGGTTATATCCGCCGCTATCGGGACCCCCAGGACGAACGGAACCTTATTGCCGCCCTTACGGACCAGGGCCTGGCGCTCCGGGACAAGGCCAAAACCATTCCCCACGCCATGACCTGCAAATTGAACCAAAAGGGAACCCTCTTTTCCCCGGAGGAAATGGCCCAACTGAAAAAAGAACTCTATGCCCTGATTGCTGCCCTGGATTCCTAAGTTGACCGGCAGCAAAAAAGGGGCTGTGAAAAAATGGCTTTTTTA
>NZ_QRMX01000020.1:0-32658 GCF_003472805.1 Acidaminococcus sp. AM05-11
TTTTGACCCGTGTAAAAGATTTTCTCTTTTTGCCTGCGATAATATCTCAAAGCAGAAGGTGACAACTGATTGTTTCGAGCTTTTTCCTTCAAAGCAAATACTTGTTTACAAAGTTTATTCCGTTTACTGTAGAGTTTCGTTATTTTTCCACTCAACTGCTTATACTCATACCATTTCAACTGATATAAGCCTCGATATAAACCCTCGACTTCAGAGATAACAGAATTAGCAAAACGCTTGTTTACTCCAAATTGTATTTGTAAAAGCGTATTGAACTGGCTTTTCTTTACAGAAAACTTGCCGCCATTGTTATAACGATGCCACGCAAAGCGTAACATTCTGCCATAGAGAGCATTATACTCCTTGACGTATTTAATTAGATCAGCATTATCATTTTGATTGAGTCGTGTTTCAATCGTAAAAGTTTTAGAGACAATCACAGCATCACCTCCATTCTGTAAATTATTAATACTATTATATTACAAAATGCAATTATATTGTTCGAATTTTGTACAAAATAATCATGTTTATATGGCTTTGTATGATTTTTAGAAACTGCTGTTTAACCCCTCTTGCGGCTTCCCGCAACTCCGGCAGGGGAAGCGCCTTCAAGCAGGTGAGGGCAGGAGCGGGCTCAAGAAAACCGCGTTTTTCCAAGGAATGCAGCACTTCCTGGGGATATTTCAGGGTATAAGCCTCCCGCCAGGCGGCGGGAAAATGGTTCAGGCTTTTTTCGCTGAAAAAGGTGGGCGCAAAATACAGGAGCAGCAGCTCGTGGGGATAGAGCCCCCGCTTCGTGGGGACCGCACGCCGTTTCCGTGCTTCCAGAGCATCGTCTTCTACAGTAATTGTGGACTCCTCCCCCCGCAGGTCTTTGCTGTAAATTGTACTCATGGGCCCAACCTCTTTCGTTAAGAATTTTTAGCAATCATAGTATACCATAATTAACCCCCAGGAAAAGGCCTGGAAAGCCCAGCCCTGGCAAGGGCCAGGCAGACAGAAAAATCCCCCGGCAGCCAGTGCTGGAAGACATTTTTCGCGTTATTTGGTCAGCCGTGGAGGAAAACGATGCCTAAGAGGCAGAAGGCCACCCCCGCCATTTCCCGTAGGGACAGGTGGTCCTTGTACACCACCAGCCCGATGACAATCAGAGCCAGGGCCACGGAAACATTCAGAAACAGCGAGGCCACGCTGATTTTCCAGCCCACCCGGTAGAGAAAAACGTAGCCGGCTTCCAGGGCCACCAGCACAAAGCCCCAGGCATAGCTGGTCCAGTTCAGCTGGCTCCAGTCCTGGTGGAAAGAATGCCCGGTAGCGGCGTAGATAACGGCGCTGATTACAAAGCTCACTAGGTAGGTGACGCACAGGGACAAAAAAGGCGGCGCTCCCGCCGGGGTGGACTTGGCCACAATATGGTAGCAGGTATTGCTGAACACCACCACGAAAAAGGGCAGCCAATAGGTCAGATTCATGGAAAATCAGCTCCTTAGGTCACAAATTGGACACATTCAATTCCTTTATTGTAGCAGAAAAGTCCGGGGTCAGGAAGTCCTTTTTCGAATTTTGTGAGACTTTTTCAGGCAGCCAGCTTGGGCGCAAAATGGCCGGCAGTCTTGCTTTACCGGGAATTTTCTCGGCTCGTTTAACGTCGCCCAAAGATTCTCTTTTCTGGGAAATATTCACCCCAGGGCTTCTGCTATACTTAAAGTAGTATAAAGAGCGGTCAAGAAAGGGGAACTTGTGCGGTTGGATTTCTTTAGCTGTAAGGATTAGAGAAAGGATGAGGAAGATGGGCGAAAGCCTGAAAAATTATTTTTCCCAAAACATGACCTTCCACGGAAGAATTGGACGGAAGCAGTATCTGCTCCAAAGCCTGGGAGCCCTGCTGGCCCTGGGGCTGGGGATTTTCCTTTTGGTTTTGGGGGTGGAGTACGGGGCTTTGCTGTACCTGGTGGGAGGACTCTTGCTCCTGCTGGGCTGGGCTTGGACCTGGTGCCTGTCCGTGCGGCGGCTTCACGACCTGGGAAAGTCCGGCTGGTATCTTTTGGGAATCGGCCTGCTGGAGGCGATTTTGAAGAATAGCGAAATTCTGGGTTCCCTGGTGAGCCTGATTTTCTTTGGGCTGATGGTGGGCGTCCGGGGCACCCGGGGTCCTAACCGGTTTGGACCGGATCCGTTAGCCGGTGAAGTGACGGACCCCTGGCACAGGAATGCGCCGAATCCTAGAAATTAAGTGCAGCGAAGGGAGCGTTGTTTTATGGTGGATAGCAGAGAAAGAAACGAGCAGCAGCGGGAAAAGCTTGCGGTGCTGACGGATTTGGAAAAGGCCGCAGCAAATCTGCGGCAGGAGACGGAGGCGATTGCCGCCCAGAAAACCCAGGAGCAGGAGCGCCTGGGCGAGGCTAGACCGTTTGAAGGCCTAAGCAGTGAAGAACTGCGCCTGGAGGGGCTGGAAGGCCCTGCTCCCGGAGAAGTCCCAGAAACTGACGAACCTTTGGCGGAGGAAGAGGACGATACCGCTGAAGGCGAGGCCGAAGAAGCTGAAGCCGAAGACGAGGAAACTGAAGACGACGAGGACACTAACGAAGACCAGGACACTGACGAAGACCAGGACACTGACGAAGACCAGGAGCAGGACGTGCCGGAGCTTTCCCCGGAAGGAAACCTGGAAGAGGGACTTTCCTGTTTT
The DNA here is from genome assembly GCF_003472805.1 of Acidaminococcus sp. AM05-11. NCBI lineage: Bacteria > Bacillati > Bacillota > Negativicutes > Acidaminococcales > Acidaminococcaceae > Acidaminococcus > Acidaminococcus sp. AM05-11. The sequence goes on from NZ_QRMX01000020.1 coordinate 2,690, forward strand.
AGCCATTGTCAGTATGAGGAAGCCCTGCCCTACTTTGAGCAAGCCGCAGAGGCAGGTCTCAGCCCTGCCATGTATTTCCTGACGGAGCTGTACTGGAACCTGCTGCCCAAGGACCGGCAGGACTATGAGGCAGGTAAAGTTTGGGCACGCAGGGGTGCTGCCCTGGGAGATGTGCTCTGCCGGCTGAACGCTGCCTTTTTGCAGGAAGGCGAGGCCATTACGGAGGCTGTGCAAAAGGTGCTGCCGGAGCTTAAAGCAGCAGCTGAGCAGGGAAATTCCTATGCGGCCTGTGAATTGGCCAGACTGTACCAAAACGGCAAGCGGGTTCCCCAGGATCCTGACAAGGCCCTGTACTGGATGAAAAGGGCCGGCCAAAAAGGAGATGCCGGCATTCTTACGGCCGTAGGGGTGCTGCTGCAGCTGCAAAAGAAGTATGAACAGGCAATCTATTATTTCCGTGAGGCAGCCGACAAGGGTTCCCAAGAAGCCTGGCTTCGGTGGGGAGATGCTTATCAGGAAGGACTTGGCTTTCCTGAAGATTTGGACCTGGCCAAGGCTTTTTATCAGCGCGCCTATAACCTGCCTGGAAAGTACAAGGGAAGCGCAGCCAATAAAGTGGGAGAGCTCCTCTATAACCTGGAAGAGTACCCGGAGGCGGTGGAATGGTTCCAAAAAGCGGCGAAGCTGGGAGACACCCTGGGAATGTTCAACCTGGGCCAGTGCTGTCTGGTGGGTCTGGGAACGCCAAAAGACCTTCCCAACGCCCAAAAATACCTGCGTAAGGCCTACGAACGGGGCGGCGCTACTGCCGGGGAAGCCGCCAATGGCGTGGGCCGGGCGTATTTTGCCCAGGGCTGCCCGGTGGAAGCCAATGCCTGGTTCCAAAAGGCAGCCGAAAAGGACTACGACTGGGGCTGGTACAATCTGGCCCGGAATCTCCTGTTGGGCCGGGGCATTCCTGAGGATCAGGAGCTGGCCAGGAAGTACTTCCAAAAGGCCTATGCCCAAGGCGGCGAGGCTGCCGGGGACGCTGCCTATGAACTGGCCCAGCTGTACTGTGAGGCCGGCAAATACGTGGAAGGCAACGCCTGGTGTGAAAAGTGCGGGGAAGCGGGAAATCCCTGGGGCTGGTACCATCTGGCGGATAATGTGAAAAAGGGCTTGGGCACCGCTGTAGATTTGCCAAAAGCGGTGGAATTCTACATCAAGGCCAGCAATATCGGGGACGGAACCAAGGGCGCAGCCGCCAACCAGGTGGGGCTCTACTATGCCCAGGAGGAGAGTGCCTATGTGGAGGCCGCAGCCTGGTACAAAAAAGCCGGGGACGAGGGCTTTGGCGGCGGTTATTTCAACCTGGCCGGCTGCTATGAAGCCGGTGACGGGGTCCCCCAGGATGGGGAAAAAGCCCGGGACCTGTATGTGAAGGCCTATGAAATGGGCGGAGAACCCGCCGGTGATGCGGCCTTTAACGTGGGCCAGTGGTATTTGCACCAGGAGCAGTTTGCGAAAGCTCTCAGCTGGTTCCAAAAATCCGCAGAACTGGACTTTGAGTGTGGGTACTATGCCCTGGCGGCCTGCTATGCGGCCGGCAAAGGGGTTCCTGCAAATTTGGAGAAAACCCTGGAGTTTCTGCGGAAAACCTATGCGTGCGGTGAGGAACTGGCAGGCCTTGCTGCCCAGGAGCTGGGAAACCTGTATTTGAGCCAGGACCAGTACGAAGAAGCCAATGCCTGGAACAAAATCGCTGGGGACCTGGGCCAGGCCCAGGGCTATTACCTGCTGGCCCAGAGCTATTGGAACGGCAGCGGAGTGGAGGCGGACCCGGAAAAAGCTGTGGAACTGCTGAAAAAGACCTACTCCCTGGGCGGAACCTGCGCTGCAAAAGCCGCGCAGCGGCTGAGCACCATCTACAGCGACTGGGAAGAACCGGAGGAAGCCCAGCTGTGGCAGGAAATGGCGGAAGCTATGGACGAAGACGACGACTAAGCCCTTGGCCTAATTGATGAATGAGAAAGAGGCTGTGAAAAAATGAAAGCTCATTTTTTCACAGCCTCTTCTTTTTACATGATTAAGTTTATGCCTGGACCAGTTTCTGCACTTCCGCCAAATACAGCTTCACTGCATTGCTCAGCAGCTGTTCCTTTTTCCACACCAGATACACCCGGGCGTACAGGGGCGGGTCCAGTTTCCGGAAGCACAGCTCCGAGTCCGGCCCGGTGGGAATCAGCTGGTCCAGGCACAGGGCGCTGCCCAGGCCTGCGCTCACCATCAGGGACGCGTTGTACACCAGATTGTAGGTGCCCAGGATATTCAGCTCGTCGGGAGAGCGCTGCAGCCAGTGGTAGAGCTCGTGGGTGTCCAGGGTCTGCCGGGAAATGAACAGCGGTTCCTGCCACAGGTCCTGGGGCTTTAGGGCAGCCTTTTGGGCCAGGGGAGAGCTTTTGCGCATATAGACACCCCATTCAGACACCCCATTCGTCTCGAATGGGCAGCTCCAGGCTGTCGTACTGCCGAATGGAGCCGGGCTCAATCAGCAGCCCAAAATCCAGCAGTCCCTTGTCCAGCCGCTCCGTTACGTCGTCGGCCTTGGCAGAGTAGAGATGGTAGTGGATGCCGGGGTAGCTGTCGTGAAGCACCTTGGCCGCCTGGGCCAAAAGCCCCATGGCCTTGGACTCGGCGCAGCCCAGGTAGATGTCCCCTGCGGCAATCTCCCCCTGGTGGCTGAGTTCCGCCTTGGTGTGCTGGGCCAGGGAAATCAGCTGCTCCGCCCGTTTGTACAGCACCTGGCCGGCGTCCGTCAGGGTGGTTTTCCGCTTGCCCCGGACCAAAAGCGGCGTGCCCAGTTCCTCCTCCAGGTCGGACATCTGCCTGGACAGGGTGGGCTGGGTAATGTGCAGCAGCTCTGCCGCATGGGAAATATTCTCTTCTTTGGCCACCATCAAAAAGTAATGAAGAACCCGCAGCTCCATACGATCAACTCCTTTGTCCCCTTTATTGTAGCACAGTGGTGGAGTAAAAAATTGACAAATCTCGAAAATGAGATATAATAGAGTCCATGGAACCCCTAGACGTATTCAAAGCACTGGCAAACGAAAAACGTTTGCAGATCCTGCAATGGCTCAAGGAGCCGGAAAAATATTTTCCGCCCCAGGGTCTGCACATTCCCGACGGAGACAGCTTCGAGCGGGGGGTGTGCGTGGGCTCCATCTGCGACAAGGCACACATTGCCCAGTCCGCAGGTTCCCATTATTTGGATCTGCTGCAGCAGGCCGGACTTTTGGAATCCCGCCGTTTCGGCAAATGGACCTATTACCGTCGGAACGAGGAGGGCATCCAGAAGTTAGCCCAGTACATCGGAACCGAACTGTAACACCCCAATTGGCCGCTGGAGGAGGCAGGGCGGCCAGGTTCCGCTGCCAACCGCTGCATAACCTAGCCAGGGCTATTTCTAACCATACATATCTCAATTTCACGAAATGTTGATACATTATAAGGAGGCAATTATGCATTTTCATGGACCCATTGTCCGCCCCGCTACGGACGCTAATAGTTTGTTTATCGAAGTGACCGCCGGCTGTTCCCACAACAGCTGCGCCTTCTGCAATTTTTATGAGGGTACGCCCTTTTGGGTGGCACCCCTGTCCCAAATTGAGGAGGACCTCCAGGAAGCCAAGGAAAACTGGCCGGATGCCCGGGACATCTGGGCTTCTGGGGGAGACCCCTTTGTGCTCAGCACGGAAAAACAGATTGCCGTGTGGGACCTGATTCGGAAGTATTATCCTGACGCCCGACTGTCCACCTATGCCACAGTAGCGGATTTCCGGGATAAGACGGTGGAGGATATCAAGCGCATCAAGGCCCACGGGCTGGACGACCTGGTGCTGGGCATTGAAAGCGGGGATGACGCGGTGCTGACTGCCATGAACAAAGGCTACCAGGCTGCCGAAATTGTGGAAGCCTGTGGTAAAATGGATGCAGCAGGTCTGCCCTACCGGAGCATCTACCTGGGAGGTCTGGCCGGTGCTGGGAAGCTGGAAGAATCCGCCCGGAAAAGCGCTGCCATCTGGAACCAGATTCATCCCTACTATATGTATCTGACCAATGTAGCCCTGCTGCCTGGAACGGAACTGGCCCAGCGGGCTGCCCGGGGCGAATTCCAGGAAGCCAGCGAGCGGGAACGGCTTCTGGAAATCCGGACCTTGCTGGAGAATTTCCAGAACCCCATTACGGTGGATACGGTGACCTCTACCAGCAGCATTCTGATGGTGGCTCGTCTGCCCAAGGATCGGCAGCAGGCCCTTGCCAAAGTGGACCAGCTGCTGCTGCAAATGGACGACGTAACGGCAAGGCGTCTTCAGGAACGTCGGCACCGGATGCGCACCGTATAAACTGCCAAATAAATTGAAACCAACTATTTCTGCCAGCCCGGCCCGTGCCCTTGGCAGTGTGCCGCCTAGCGGCAGAAGGAGAAAAGTATGACTGCAATACAAGAGAAACTGGAATTAAAGCATATTACCCTGGCCACTCGGCTGGTGTGCCCGCCCATGGCTACCCACAGCTCCGGTGCCGAGGACGGTGCTCCCACGGAAAAGCTGCTTCGCCACTACGAGGCCATTGCTAGAAATCCCCTGGTGGGGCTGCTTGAGCTGGAACACGCCTATATTGCCAAAAGCGGCACCACCGGCGGCAATCAGCTGTCCCTGGCAGAAGACCGGCTGGTGCCCCAGCACCGGGCGCTGGTGGCACGGCTCCACGCTGCCCGGCCGGGGATTGCTGTCATTTCCCAGATTAACCACGCCGGCGCCAAGACCGCCAGCGAGCATACCGGCGGACAGATTCTTTCCGCCAGCAATGTTCCCGTGCTGAAGGAAACGCCTCGGCCTCTGACCGTTGACGAGATTCACCAGCTTACGGACCTGTACGCCCAGGCGGCCCGGAGAGCCCAGGAAGCTGGTTACGACGGGGTGGAAATCCACTGTGCCCACGGCTACCTGCTGAACCAGTTCTATTCCCCCCTGGCCAACAAGCGGGAGGACGAGTACGGCCCCCAGAATCTGGAAAACCGCACCCGTTTTCTCCGGGAGGTCATCCACGCCGTTCGCAAAGCCGTCGGCTCGGACTACCCGGTTTCCGTGCGGCTGGGGGGCAGCGACTATACCCCCGGCGGCAGCACTGCCGAAGACGCAGCCCAGGCGGCCTTGCTGCTGGCCCAGGAAAATATTGATTTCCTCAGCCTTACCGGCGGCCTGTGCGGCTATGTGCTCCCGGGTATTACGGCGCCCGGCTGGTTCGGGGACCAGGCCAGGGCCATCCGTCAGGTAACGGACCTGCCGCTGCTGCTCACCGGCGGCTATACCCAGGCGGAAGACGTGAACAAGGCCCTGGCTGCAGGGACTGCGGACCTGATAGGCGTGGGCCGGAGCCTGTACAAGGACCCCAATTGGGGCCTGGAATAATAAAATTACTTGGGAATCCTGCCGCTATTGCAGGGTTCCCCTTTTTTCTCTCGAAATAGATAAAAGGAAGTTTGCACCCAAGGACGGAAACCAAGCAGCAGAAACGGGGGAGAGCTATGGGAATATTTCAATTTGTGAAGGGCAATCACTTTGCCCTTCCAGAAGCACAGGCAGAGCCTTTGCAGGAAGGGTTCCTGCTTCAGGAAAACAAGGCCGATGCCCAGGTCAGTGCCGAGCATATCCGGCCGGTGTTCGAGAACTATTTGGCCCTGCACCCCAAGGAGAGCCTCTTTTTCTTTTTGGAGGTGCCGCTAAAGAGCAATGAGGAAAAAATTCTCCAGGAACCCAAAGGGGATCAGCCCGGGATTATGGCGGGCACCCATAATGGTGTATACTATCTGGACGCCATCGATGCCAAGGAGGCCCTGGACCTTCTGGAGGTGTTCGGGGACGTACTGGTAAACGATGGGCTGTCCGCCTTTGGCTTTGGCGGACCCCATTCGGAAATCGGCAAGTACAAGTATAACGAAATGCTCCTGCGGGACGATACGGAGGGCTGCCCCCTGAAGCAAATTTTCACCCTGCTGGGCATACCCCAGCGCCAGGACCTGGCCTTTGCGGACAACCTGTTTACCCAGGATAATCCTGGGGTGGGGGAACTGTATGCCGATGCCGAAGGCCGCACCGTCTACGATGTGGTGGCAGCCCTGCAGCACGTGGGCCTCTACCAGGCGGAAATCCGGGAGGACCAGGAAGGCAAAACCGAGTTCTTGGCTGGTGACCCGGAGGAGGAGCAGCCCTAAGGACTAGTTCCATACGGTTTAGGCATAGCAAAGGCAAAACAATAAGCATTGGCTTATTGATTCCCCAACGTGTACAATAAAAGGGAAAACACAAAGGAGGTTTCAACATGAACAAAACTGATCGCCCCTTTATTTTCTGCCATATGGAAACGTCCTTGGACGGAAAGATTATGGGCAAATATTTGTGGATTCCGGAAACCAACACGGAAAACGACGTGTTCTACAAGATGATTTTTGGACCCGAGGCCCGCTTCCAGTATGAAGCCACCTTAGAAGGCAGGATTACCATTGAAGATAACTACACCTATTACAAGAAACCGGAGCTGGATGAAAACGCAGCCCCCGTACCTGCCGGAGACTACCTGGCTCCCGGCGCTGCTTTGGGAGTGTACCAGTTGGTCATGGACACCCACGGCCGGATTTGCTGGCCGAAAAATACCCTGGAAGAAAGCGGCCGGACCATGCACGTGGTGGAAGTGCTGACGGAAGCTACCCCCAACGCCTATAAGGCCTACCTGCGCAGCCTGGGCATCAGCTACCTGATCTGCGGTACGGATAAGCCCGACCTAGAACTGCTGTGCAAAAAGGCAAAGGATCTGCTCCACGTGGAATCCATGATGCTGGCCGGCGGCGGTACCATCAACTGGTCCTTTGTCCAAGCCGGTCTGGTGGACGAAATGAGCATCGTCATGGCTCCGGCAGCCGACGGCAACCCGGACACCCAGCCCCTGTTTTTGGCTAAACCCGGCCTTTCCACCGATGCGCCAGTGGTCTTTAAACTTCTGGACGTGGAAAAACTGGCGGACGATTTCCTGTGGCTCCACTATGCTGTAGGTCCCAAGAATACCTATGACTTTGACAATGATCCGGAATACAAGCAAGTGCAGGATAGAATCAAAGCTAACCGGGGAAAATAAAACGTAACCACTGCATTTTGCGAGGGTCTGTGCAAGGCGATTGCCTTTGTGCAGGCCCTCGTTTTCTGTTTTCTGGCCTCTTGCAAGGCTTGCCGTACCCTGTTTCGGATTGTTCGGCCTTTGTTCTGCCCCCTTGCCCAAAGCCTTTTCCACGCTTATAATAGAAGCATTATGAAAAGGCGGTGAATTGGATGGAATTGTGGGACATTTATGACAGCAATAAGCAGCCTACCGGCCGCACCATGAAACGGAACGACTGGCATATGCAGGACGGAGATTACCACCTGACCGTGCTGGCCCTGGTGAAGACCCCGGAGGGCCGGCTGCTGATTACCCAGCGCAAAGCCGATAAAGAATGGGCACCCCTGAAATGGGAGATTCCCGGCGGCGGCGTGCGGGCCGGCGAAACCTCGGAAGAAGCCGTTTTGCGGGAAGTACAGGAAGAAACAGGTTTAAAAGTATTAAAGGAACAAGGCAAATTAATCCATACATACCGGAACGATAGTCCGGAAGAACACAATAATTATTTCGTAGATATCTACCAGTTTATCCTGCCTTTTACCGCATCAGACGTGCATATCCAGGAAGATGAAGTCGAAACGTTCGAGATTTCAACCATCGATAATGTTCGGAAAATCGGAGAAAATGACGACTTTTTGCACTACAAACGATTAAAAAATCTATTATAACAATTCTGCATACTGAAAAGAGAAAGAAGTCTTACTCATGAAAATTGCAAGAATTACCATTGCCGGTGCCGGCACCATGGGCTACTCCATGGCCGAAATCTTTGCCCGTTTTGGCTACCAGGTGATTCTCTGGAACCATCGCCAGGCTACCCTGGATAAAGCCAAAACCAAGATTGCCCCGGAAGCAGCGGACAAAATTACCTACACGACGGACAAGGCCGCTTTTGCGGACTGCGACCTGATTGTGGAAAATATCGTGGAAGACCTGGCCATCAAGCTGGATTTCTACAAGGAAATCTCTGCCCTGGCCCGGAAGGACACCCTGATTGCTACCAATACTTCCGGCCTGTCCATCAACAAGCTGGCAGAGGCCGTGCAGGGGCCGCAACGGTTCCTGGGTATGCATTGGTTCAATCCGCCTACGCTGATTCCTCTGATTGAAATCATCAAAAATGACAAGACCAGCCCGGAAACCGCCCAGGCCATCTACGACCTGGCTCTGGCCATCCAAAAGAAGCCGGCAGTCATCGAAAAGGACGTGCCGGGCTTTGCTGCCAACCGGATTCAGCTGGCAGTGGTCCGGGAAGTCTGCCATATGGTGGAGCAGGGGGTGGTCAGTGCCGAAGCCGCCGATGCCGTCATGAAGTACGGCCTGGGCTTCCGCTGGGCCTGCCTGGGACCTTTGGAAACCATGGATTTTGGCGGCCTGGATATCTTTGCCGGGGTCAGTTCTTATCTGATGCCGGACCTGGCTGACGGCCACGAAGTGCCGACCATTCTCAAAGAAAAGGTGGACCGAGGTGACCTGGGGGTCAAGACCGGCAAAGGCTTTTACGACTACAGCAGCGGACGGGGAGAGGCGGCCAAGAAGGAGCGGGATAAAAAGCTCCAGGCCGTATTCCAGGCCCTGTACGCGGCGAATAAAGCGAACTAACGAAGTACTGCCAGACCGGCTTAGCTGGTTCAGGCAGCAGGCTGCGGGCCTATACCGCCGGCAGCCTTGGCAAGAAAGGGGGGACCAGGGATTGTCCGAACGGATACCCATCCAATGTGAGGACTGCGGAGATTCCTGTCTGGAACACGTAGATTTCCTGGCGGGCCTGCCGGAAGAGAAAGTCCGGGGGCTCATGGCGCTGGCCCTGCGCAAGAAACAGAAAAAGGGCAGTTATATTTTCCAAGAAGATACGCCGGTGGATGCCATCTATGTAATCCACAAGGGGCGTGTAAAACTCAGTACCTACGACGGGGACGGCCGGGAGCAGATTGTAGGCATTTTTGCCGACCATGACACCATCTGGGAAGGGGCCTTTATTGACGGCAGCGTATTTCCTTATGGGGCCATGTGCCTGACGGATGTGGACTACTGCAAGCTATACCTGAAAGATTTTGAACGGGAAATCCAGGAGCCGGAGATCGCGCTGAAGATTATTGGCCTCTTGAGCAAAAAACTCCACGACGCCAACCAGCGTAACCTGCTGCTGTCCATTGCTGAGCCCAAGGCCCGGATTGCCGGTTTTTTAGACTATCTCTACCGGCATCAGGCCGGGGACCTGGTGACCCTGCGCCTGGACGACATTGCCGCCAGCGTGCGCCTGCGGCCCGAGACCATCAGCCGGAAGCTCCAGGAGCTGGAACGGGAGGGTCTGATAAAGAAAGTGGGCCAAAGTGGTATGCAGCTTTTGAATGCTGCCGGGCTGAAAGCCTTGGCCAAACCCTAAGGAATGTTTGATTGTAATCAAAGATTCCGTTGACAAAATTTAGTAAAATGGCTATATAAAGGGGAGGGGTTGGACCCTCACCCCCAATATATAGCCACTTTGTTTTACCAGGAGGTATAAAGATGGTAAAAGGACGGATTCACTCCATTGAATCCTTTGGGTCCGTAGATGGGCCTGGGACCCGCTTCATTATTTTCGTACAGGGGTGCAGCCTTCGCTGCCTATACTGCCACAATGCGGACACCTGGAATCTGGCAGGCGGTCAGGAAAAGACGGCCGACGAACTGCTGAATCAGGCGGAACGCTATCGTCCCTACTGGGGACCGGAAGGCGGTATAACCGTGAGCGGCGGTGAGCCCCTGCTGCAATTAGATTTTCTTTTGGAACTGTTCCAGAAAGCCAAGGCAAGAGGCATCGGCACCTGTATCGACACGGCCGGTCAGCCCTTTACCCGGGAAGAGCCGTTTTTTGGCAAATTCCAGCAGCTGATGGAACTGACGGATATCCTGCTGATGGATATCAAGCACATTGACCCGGCAGCCCACAAAAAGCTCACTGGCAAGGACAATGCCAACATTGTGGACCTGTTCCATTACCTGGCAGAAATCGGCAAACCCATCTGGGTGCGTCAGGTACTGGTGCCCGGCTATACGGACGGCGAAGCGGATCTCCGGAAGACCCGGGAATTCATCGCCAGCCTGCCCAATGTGCAGAAGGTGGAAGTGCTGCCCTACCACAGTATGGGCCAGTACAAATGGGAAACCCTGGGACTGCCTTACGTACTCAAAGACGTAAAGCCACCCACGCCGGAACAAACGGAATGGGCCCAGAAGATCCTGGATGGACGGGGTTAACATCGGTTTGAATGTAAACTTTGATTCAAATCAAGGAAACCCGGCGGCAAGAAAGTTAGAATAAACCCATCGAGAACGGAAGACAAACAAAAACATTTTAAGGAGGATTTTCATGAACAGCATTACCCAAAGCATGGCATGGAGAGGCTTCAAAGGCGAAAAATGGACCGACGATGTAGACGTTAGAGAGTTCATCCAAAAGAACTACACCCCCTACGACGGGGATGAAAGCTTCTTGGCTGGTCCTACCGAAGCCACCGATAAACTGTGGGGCAAAGTACAGGAACTGCAAAAAGAAGAACGGGCAAAAGGCGGCGTTCTGGACTGCGAAACTGAAGTGGTTTCCAGCCTGACTGCTTACGGCCCTGGCTATATTGACGAATCCCTGAAGGATCTGGAACAAGTGGTTGGCCTGCAAACCGACAAACCCCTGAAACGTGCCTTCATGCCTTACGGCGGTATCAAAATGGCGGAAGAAGCTGCAGAAACCTACGGCTATCACGTAAACCCCAAGTTCCACAAAATCTTCAACGAATACCACAAAACCCATAACCAGGCAGTATTTGATGCCTACACCCCGGAAATGAAGCGTGCCCGTCACAGCCACATCGTTACCGGCCTGCCCGACACCTACGGCCGCGGCCGTATCGTTGGCGACTACAGAAGAGTAGCCCTGTACGGTATCGATTTCCTGATTGAGAAGAAAAAAGCTGACCTGGCTATCTGCGGCTGCGGCATGATGACCGACGACATTATCCGTCAACGGGAAGAACTGGCTGAACAGATCCGTGCCCTGGGCCAAATGAAAGAAATGGCTGCAGTTTATGGCTTCGACATTTCCAAACCGGCCACCAACGCCAAAGAAGCTGTACAATGGCTGTACTTCGGCTACCTGGCTGCCATCAAAACCCAGAACGGCGCTGCCATGAGCGTAGGCCGTATCTCCACCTTCCTGGATATCTACATCACCCGTGACCTGAAGGAAGGCACCCTCACCGAACAGGAAGCCCAGGAACTGATCGACCATCTGACCCTGAAATTCCGCATGGTGAAATTCGCCCGTATTCCTTCCTACAACCAGCTGTTCTCCGGCGACCCTGTATGGGCTACCCTGGAAGTAGCCGGCATTGGTATGGACGGCCGTCACATGGTTACCAAGAACGACTACCGCTTCCTGCATACCCTGGAAGACATGGGTCCTTCTCCTGAACCCAACCTGACCGTGCTGTATTCCTCCCAGCTGCCCAGCAACTTCAAGAAATACGCTGCCCATATCTCCGTCACCACTTCCTCCATCCAATACGAAAATGATGACGTGATGAAACCCGTTTGGGGCGACGACTACAGCATCTGCTGCTGCGTATCCGCTACCCAGACCGGTAAGGAAATGCAGTTCTTCGGCGCCAGAGCCAACCTGGGCAAATGCCTGCTGTATGCCATCAATGGCGGTAAGGACGAAAAATTCCTGACCAAAGACGGCAAACATATGCAGGTAGGTCCGGAATATGCTCCCATCACCTCTGAAGTGCTGGACTACGATGAAGTTATGCATAAATACGATCTGATGATGGACTGGCTGGCTGGCCTGTATGTCAACATCCTGAACCTGATCCAATACATGCACGACAAATACTACTACGAAGCTGCCCAAATGGCCCTGATCGATACCGATGTAAGAAGAACCTTCGCTACCGGTATTGCAGGCTTCTCCCATGTAGTTGACTCCCTGTGCGCCATTAAATACGCCAAGGTTTCCACCGTGCGTGACGAATCCGGCCTGGTTGTGGACTATAAGATTGAAGGGGACTTCCCGCGCTTCGGCAACGACGATCCCCGGGCTGACGAAATTGCAGTATGGCTGCTGAAGACCTTCATGAACAAGATCCGCAAGTACCATACCTACCGCAACTCCGAACCCACCACCTCCATCCTGACCATTACCTCCAACGTAGTATATGGCAAGGCTACCGGCGCTATGCCTGACGGCAGAAAAGCCTACGCTCCGTTTGCACCTGGCGCTAACCCCGCCTACGGCGCAGAACAAAACGGCCTCTTGGCTTCCCTGAACTCCGTAGCCAAACTGCCGTACGAATACGCTCTGGATGGTATCTCCAACACCCAGACCATCAGCCCTGAAACCCTGGGCCACAGCGAACCCGAACAAAAGGAATCCCTGGTACGGGTTATGGACGGTTACTTTGACCAAGGCGCTCACCACCTGAACGTAAACGTGTTCGGCGTGGAAAAACTCATCGACTGCATGGAACATCCGGAAAAACCTGAATACGCCAACTTCACCATCCGCGTATCCGGTTACGCCGTGAAATTCATCGACCTGACCAAAGAACAACAGCTGGACGTTATCGCCCGGAGAGCCCACAAGGCCATGTAAGAAACCGCCTTCTTTTGAAGGTTGGAAATAGAATAAAAGGCAGTCCCCTGAAACCAGAACGGTTTTGGGGGACTGCTTTTTTTGTCGTTAATGTTGGGGTGGCACTGCCGGGTGCAAGGGCAGCTGTAACCTTGCTTTGCAGGACAGACCGGTCGGCAGGGGAGGGGGAATGCACCCTTTCTCGACTCCTTAGGGCCAAGAGTCTGCGGCCCGATGCTTTATTACTACTTAACTGCATGAACCAAGGTGAATATAAAAAAGAACCGTACGATCAGCTCTCGTACGGTTCTTTTAGATTTAATTTTCTAAATTTCTTTCTTACACTTCCAGCGCCGGTTCATTGTTGTCATCATCGTCATCCAGTTCGTCGGCCAGGTCGTGGTTGGTCATGGCGCAGACAGCGGAGTCGGACCATACGTTTTCAGCGGTTTCCACCATATCAATGATGGTGTAGATGGGCAGGATAATCCCCATGATGCCAATGGGCGCGCCCACCGAGGACATCAGGGACAGGGTCAGGAAGTAGCAGCCCATAGGAACGCCGGCGTTGCCTACCGCAGCCAGTACCGCCACAAAGAGCCAGCCAATCATGCCGCTGAGAGTCAGTTCCATGCCTCCATTTTGCATCAGAAACAGGGAGGTAACCAGAATAAAGGCAGCGCAGCCGTTCATATTGATAGTGGTGCAGATGGGCAGCACGAAGCGGGATACCTGCTTGTGGGCGTGCATATTTTCTTCCGCACAGGCCAGGGTTACCGGCAGGGTGCCAGCGGAACTCTTGGTGAAAAGCGCCACCGCAATGGCCGGAGCCATCTTGCGGAGCACGTGCAGCGGATTCAGCCCCCGGGCTGCCAAAAACAGCGGAATCACAAGGAAGAACTGAATCAGGTTGCCAGCCAGGATAACCAGGGTGTATTTGCCGATGGCCCCTACAATGACCCCAGCTTCAATCTGGGAGGACAGCTGGGCTGCGAAAGCCAGGATGCCTACGGGCAATACCCACAGCAGGGCACGGATCAGGGTAAAAAGCAGTTCTTCCAAACCGTGAATCCCTTTTAGGAGGACTTCCCGGTTTTCCGTCTTGGGCATAAAGGCTAGCGCCAGGCCTGAAGCGGCAGCAATCAGCATGACGGAAAGCACGTTGCCGGACAGGAAAGGCTGGAGAATGTTATTGGGAATAACCGACAGGAAATGTTCGTAGTACGATACCTTTTCCAGCTTTTGCGGCACAGCCGCCGTACCCTGATTGATCAGCTCCAAAGGCAGGTTGCCGGGAGCAATCCAGAGATAGAGCAGCAGGCCGATAGCCGCGGCACAGATGGTGGTCAGCAGAGTGTAGGTGACAGCATGGGCGAAGATGCGGCCCGTTTCCTTTTTGCCGCCCAAAGCCGACAGGGTGGTAATGACCGCCAGGGCGATGGTGGGAACTGCAATAAATTGGAATAAACGTGTGAATACCGTGGCAATAAAGTTGAAAAGCTGATTCAGCGCCGGAATCCCCAGCCAGCCCAGAATAGTTCCTGCCACCAGTGCCCCAAGCCATAGGGCCAACTGACGGTTGTTCTTGTGGGCCCGGCTGCCGTGAATGATTTCACGGGCCTGCTCCCGGACCTGGTCTTTCTGTTCCGCATTAGACATAAACAATACCCCTTTTCTTCCAATAAAATGAAGTGTACCCCGAATTGGTACACTTGCCATAGCTGTTATTATATGTAGGTTATTGGCAGATGTCAACCGCCTGAGGTGGTTCTTGTCACCGCTAATCCTACTTTTGTCCGCCAATTGCGAACAGCTGTCAAGTGAAAAGGCTGTTTGTTGTTAAAAAACACTATATATTTACCATAAATTTAATAATTCATCAAATTTATAAACGTACACTTTGTAACAATATACCTGTCAAACAATTTTGCTCTGGGTTAAATACACAGAATCCCTTGGACATTATTTAATAACAATCTTATAATAAAAGTGGAAAGAGTAAAAATTATACTAACAGGAATTGCTGCTAGTAAATATGCCTGCCAAGATTCTGGGGAGAATCTATCTGCAGCCTTACGAAAGGGGGGAAAGGCCAAGGTCCTAGGGGGACGTTGGTGCATATTATGGGGAAACAGAAGGCTTTCAAGAAACTGCATAGTACGAAAAAACAACTCCTCACTGCCTTGGTGCTTAGCAGTATCCTCGGGATGGGATTTGGTGCAGCACCTGCCTGGGCAGAGAGCAAGACAGATCAGGATACGGACAGCAGAACCCCGCTGGTCAGTCAGGTTAATGGCGTAGGGACCGTTTCCAACGGCTCTGATACTGCCGTAACCGATGGCCTTACTGCAGCCCTGGCCGCCTGGCGAGAGGATCACGAAGCTGTCCAGCTGCGGCAGGATTCGCAAGGAGCGGGTGAAGTGGCCAATAGTTTCACGCCTGTATTCACTTCCAGCGTAGACGCAAGTTATTTGGGTGCAAGACAGATTCCTCTGTTGGCGTCCATTACCACGCCCATTGCCCAAACCGTGCCTGCCCTGGTAGAAGCGGATATTAATGCTCCTGCTTCTGTCCTGGCTTCGGCTCCGCCTGCAGAACGGGGCGCCTGGAGTGTGGAACACGATGTGGACGCCAAGTTCACTCCCTACGTGATGGTGGGCGGCCATAACCTGCGCTACAACACCAGTTCCACGGTGGATACCAATGGCTTTAACGGTGAACTGGGGTTTGTAAAACGGATCTTTGAGGAAAGGCACGCCGACACCATTATGCCCTTTATGGAATACGGCACCGGCAATTATACCAGCTATAAGAACGGCAGCAGAGGGGACGGCAGCCAACGCTATATTGGCGCAGGGCTTCTGGTTCGTCGAGACCAAAGCAACGGCGTGCATTACGAAGGCCTGGTTCGAGGCGGACATCTCAGCGGCGACTATAGCGGAAACGCCGGCCTTTACCACGCAAACTACGATTCCGGAGCCAATTACTTTGCAGCCCATGCTGGCATCGGCCGCATCTATCACCAGGACGACAACGACTACAACCTGTACGGCAAACTCTTCTATTCCTACCTGAGCAGTGATACCGTGCAGCTTCACAGCGATGTGGGCAGTTTCGACTACGAACTGGAACCGGTAACCTCTCTTTGGACCCGTCTGGGCTTCCGCTGGACCAAACACCTGGATCCCGATGTTACCAGTTTTTATGCCGGGGTGGGCTGGGATTACGAATTTAATGGCAAAGCCAAAGCCCGGTATCAGGACTATACCACCCCTGAAGCCAGCATGAAAGGCTCCAGCGAATTTCTGGAGCTGGGCTGGCAGAGCAAGAGCAATAAGAATAACCCCTGGGGCGCCGACGTAAGAGTTACCGGCTGGCATGGGGTAAAGCAAGGCTTCACATATGGTGTAACGATTACCCGGAGAATGTAAATGTGAACTAAGGTTAAAAAAGCATTCCTACAGAAGCACAGAGTTTCTGTAGGAATGCTTTTTTGTGTGAAATCGGGGGAATGGGTGGGGGGCTGACAGATAGTGCTGAAGAAAACGGACGACGTACTACAGTTTCTACGAAACTGTAGAGGTGTTTTTGGTAATATATATGGCGGCGCCAGCGCCGCAAAAGGAGCCTTCCCCACCCAGGACCCTTGGATTCTTGGTGTGGCCCGTCCCTCCCCTTCCTAAAGGCGGGGAGGGCACGGGGTAGTGCTGACCGGTTCTGTAGGTGTTTTTGATAGTGAATGTAGTGGTAAAGCTATCGTAACGATTAACAATTGACCGGAGACGGTTATGGACGCTTCCTTCAAGGGTTGCGGTCGCGTCCAAACAGCGCCCAGGTATTCTTGAAACTGTTTGGAATACGTGACCCATGTGATAGCTGCCCAGAAATTGAGCCTGAAAGGCGAAAATGATGCGCTCATATCCAATTTTCAATGCTGCAAGCCGCAGAGAATTGGTTAATATGAGCCATGTGATAGCGGCCTGCAAAGCAAACCCACAGGGTGAAGCTGCGCAGCGAGCCGCGAACCACTCTGGCTAGCAGCGAACCACTAAGGAAGTGTCGCCAGGGGCGACGATAGAAGTTTAATCCAAGTATCATCTTTTAATCAATTATTTGCGGCTTTTAGCCGTCGAAGGGGCACTCTCCGTCTTATAACCCTCAACATTTGGGAGGCGTATCCGATCGTCCATACCAATGTATCAATGGAGGACCGGCTAATACGACCCCTGCGATAGCTTCCCATGAAACAAGTATGCTAGGACGCAGTTGCTTGGTATATGGCCACCCGCTCGGCCTCTGGGCCCGTTTCACACCATACTGTAACTGAAACAAAGTCTTCGTCCAGAAGGCAGCAGAAACGTCCCTGGGTTCTGCTCAAACAAACCCCAAGGACGTTCCTTTCGCAATTCACCGCGCCCTTATTTCAATACCTTTTTGTTATTCTCGTTAGGGGTGGTAATGATGATTTCTTCCGGGGTGATTACCAGGGCACCTTTGGCAGTGGCCGCCCCCTTAAACATGGTCTCCACCGCTTCTTTAAAGGTTTCCACCAGTTCTCCTTCTGTAAGATAGGCAGCGGTTCCTTTGATCTGATATCCTTCCAGGGTCTTGGCATCATAAACGGAAACCGCAATGTGGCCCTGGTTCTCCTGCAAATTCTTTAGGGTGGTAGCCAGGAACACATCTCCTACAGCCAGTTTGCCGTCCTCCGTCACAGTCTTGAACGCAACAGGAACAACATTGGGTTCACCTTTTTGGCTGCAAGTAGCCAAATCCCACAGGTTTTCTTTCAATAGATTTACAACGTTGTCATTCATGGTCAGATCCTCCAATTCTGTTTTTGCTAGGCTTTCTTTCGGCTGCCTATAGAATAGCAGTATTGCTTGTGAAACGAAATATATAAACCTATTTATGAGTTACTGATTAATTTCATAGTGACTATGGCAGAGGTAACGCCTTTGCGGCCAAAAAACCGGCGTCGCATTTTCCCTTTCCCTCCAGCGGCAGTTCTTTATCCGTTCCCGGAAAGCAAGTCACTGCAGGATTTTCTGTAAATATAGCTGTAAATATGTTGTCTTCACAACGTTTAGAACAAAATATATACTTTCGTATAATTGCAATATTTTTCATAGTTGATACAATATACATAAAAGGTTTCGAAAGACGTACAAGCCCAGTGAATCCCAGTAATTTCTCCATCCACCAATTTTAGCCTCAGCATTACCAGCAAAAGTTATACCAAGTTTTTATCTTATCCCTAGAAACCTGTGCGCTTTCGTTTTCACCTTATTCCCTTCGGGGTTAATCTCCTCTCCCCAGGAGTTGACCTATAGATTTTCCCCATTCCATTTTGGAAAGGCAGACTGCACTTCACCCCCATTGAAGTGCCGCCTGCCTTTCTGCTTTTCTGTGCAGAAAGGCAAACCTGCCAAGTACTCTAAAAGCCACCGTATTTTTTGATAAGAAAGCAGTTCAAAAACAACAAGAAAGTCCCTAAACCCGCATTCAGCCTAGCTTTCCCCACTTTAAAAAGATTATACTTTCGTATAATTGAATTTAAATCCGATTTTGTTACAATAGAATTAACAAAGGGAAGTTTCATAATAATATACAGAATAATCTGAACAAAGTGGGAGGCGAGCAATCATGTCGAAACGGGATAAAGCCTTACGATTAGCCATTTTGGCGGCATTGCTGGGCAGCGGTGTGTGCGCTCAGTCGGTACAGGCACAGGACCTGACCAATCCGCCTGTCGCCTATTCTGATGGCTCTTATGATAACGTGTACGGTTTATGTGTATATGGAGCAAATGAAAATGCTGTCAATAATCAGCTGACCCTTTCTGGACCTGTTCAGGTGACGGGTCAGGCAGCAGGGGGCTGGTCCACCTATGGCAGTGCCATTGGCAATACTGTGACCATTGCCCTGGATGCCAACGGATATATAGGCACCAGCTCCGGTCTAGGTGGTACTGTGTATGGCGGCGGGGCAGAAGAGGAAGGGGCCGGCTCAGCCATGAACAATACCGTAAAGCTGGAAAGCGGAAATGTATATGGTGCGGTTTATGGCGGGGCTTCCGTTGGTGATGAAGTGAATGGTAGTGTCGGAGAAGCTTCTGGCAACCAGGTCCTGATGAGCGGCGGTTCAGCGATTCGCGTCTGCGGAGGGTCTTCAGGAGTGGGTGCCGCCAACAACAATACAGTGACCCTTAGCGGCAGTGCTGTTATCACAGGAACCTATAAACCGGTGTACGGCGCCTATACCGTCGGCGGGAATGCTTCGGGAAATACCGTAAATATCCAGGCTAGTGCCTCTGTAAAGGGAACCGTCATCGCCAGCTATTCCCGGGACGGCGAACTGATTTCCGGCAACAAAATCAACATGACTGGAGGCACAGTAAACGGCGAACTGTATGGCGCCTATACGGATACGGCTACAGGATTCTCTTCCTCTGGAAGGGCCGATGTTCTCAATAACGAAGTGAATATCAGCGGTGGCTCAGGGGTCACCCTGGCCTGGGGCGGTAATACCTTTTTCGGTTTGGCCCAAGGCAATAAAGTGAACCTCAGCGCCGGTACGGTGTCCCAAGAAATCGTTGGAGGCTTTTCAGCCCAAGGCGATGTAGTGGACAACCAGGTGACGGTGAAGGGTACGGGCGTTGTGGGCGGCAGCGGCAGCGGCAATGTCTACGCCGGCCTGAGCAATGGGAGCAAGGCGGCAGGAAATATCCTGTATATTCAGGAAGCAGCGGAGATTAGGGGCAAGGCCTATGGCGCCCTTCAGCAAGGCAATGAAGTCTCCAGCTCTGCAGAACGCAACCAGGTTCTCATGAGCGGCGGCTCTGTAGGCGGTGATGTGTATGGCAGCAGCACAAAAACCCAAGCCTTTAAAAATAACGTGGAAATCAGCGGCGGTACAGTTGGCGGCAGTGCTTACAGTGCTTATGCAGAAGGCCTGGAGGCCAGTGAAAATACCCTGACCCTTAGCGGGGGCAGCGTAACGGGTACCCTATACGCCGGCTATGCCAAGAATGGTACGGCCAATCAGAACCAGGTAACCTTCAGCGGAGGCTCCTTGGGAGCCGATGCCTACGCCGGTTATGCCCGTAACGGCGCCGAGGGAAATACCCTGCTGCTCTCCGGCAATAGTGTAGTGCCCGGCAATGCCCTGGCAGGGTTTTCACAAACCACCGCAGCTACTGGCAATACCCTGGCCCTCAAGGACCACAGCGAAGTCAAAGGCAATGCCGCAGGCGGTGCTGTGTATATGGGCTCTGCCGCGAACAATACGGTCCTACTGCAAAATAATGGCCAGGTAGACGGCAAGGTTTACGGCGGCCTGCAGCAGCTGGACCCGGAAACGCAGGAAATGCTGGACAGTGCAGATGCGTATATAGAAGAAATAAGAAGCAGCGATCTTCCTGAGGAGAAAAAAGCGGAGCAGATTGCACAGGTCCAGGCGCGGGTGGAATACATACAACAAGCCAGTGCCGGTACAGCGGAGGGCAACCAGGTCCTGGTAAACGGAGGGGCCATTGCCGGCAATATCTACGGCGGTGCCGTGAATAGCGCAGGGGATGCAGTGGGTAACAGTGTAACCTTTAGCAGCGGCTATACCACCGGTGCCATCTATGGCGGCTATGCTGCCTACGGCAATGCTCTGGATAACACCGTTACCATCAAAGGCGGCAGCCTGGGAGGCACCTCCAGCCTCTACGGCGGCCGTCCAGGCAGTGAAGGCACCAGCTCCGGCAACACCCTGAACCTTTATACCAAGGGCAACACCGTTGAGAACCTGGACTATTTCCAGACCCTGAACTTCTACGTCCCCCAAGGCACCAAAGCAGGGGAGACCATGCTGACCGTAACCAAGAGCGCCAACGTCAGCGCAGCCGCAGTGAATGCAGGCGTCTACGATACCACCCAATTGAACCCGGGAGAGGTCATCAACCTGGTGTACAACCCCAACGGCATTACCACCGACGGGACCAGCTATAGCGTTATGGAAGGGTTGGATAAGGTTACCGACGCCAGTTTCCTGGAGCGCACTGTGCTCATCAAAAAGCAGGACCCCAACACCATCGTCCTGTATATTCCTGGCGACAGCAAGCCCACCCTGGACCCCGGCACCAAAGTCATCCCCGATGAACGGGATACCGGAACCAGCCTGGTGAACGAAGGCTCCGACCTGGCTGTCAACGATGGTTTTGAAAGCGCCCTGGCTGCCCACGAAGCAGGCTGGCTGGAAGACCATTCCATCAAAGCCAAGTTTACCCCCTATGTGGTCCTGAGCGGACACAACCTGCGCTACAACCGGAAGCAGAACCCGGTGGATACCAACGGCTTTAACGGCGAACTGGGCTTTGTAAAACGCTCCTACGAAGATGATTATATCGACACCAGCATGCCCTTCCTGGAATACGGCAACGGCAACTTTACCATCCATTATCCCACGGCCAGAGCGGACGGTGGGCAACACTACGCAGGGGCAGGCATTCTGCTGCGCAGGGACCAGAATAACGGCTTCCACTACGAAGGCATGGTCCGGGCAGGCCGTTTCAGCGGAGATATGCACGGCATCATCGGCAGCCGCAGGTTTGGCTACAATACCAGCAGCAACTACTTCGCCGCCCACCTGGGCCTGGGCAAAGTCTATACTGACGATACCAACGACTACGATTGGTACGGCAAAGTCTTCTACGCCCACCTGGGCAGCGATACCGTCCAAATCCGCACCAACGCCGGCACCACCCAGTATCAGCTGGACAGCGTGGATTCCCTCCGTACCCGGCTGGGCTTCCGGTGGACCAAGCACCTGGACAAAGAAACCTCTAGCGTCTACGCCGGCCTGGGCTGGGACTACGAATTCAAAGGCGAAGCCAAAGCCTACCACGGCGATTACACCACCCCCGCCGCCAGCCTAAAAGGCTCCAGCGAATTCCTGGAACTGGGCTGGCAGAGCAAAGACAACAAAGAGAACCCCTGGGGCGTGGACCTGAGAGTCAGAGGCTGGATAGGGAAGAAACAAGGGTTCACCTATACGGCAACGATCACACGGAGAATGTAGATGTGAACTAAATAAAAAGCATTCCCCCAAAAGTATAGAACTTTTGGGGGAATGCTTTTTTGTGTGAAATCGTGGGATGAGTGGGGGGCTGACAGGTATTGCTGAAGAAAAAAGGAGAACGTGCTACGCTTTCTACAAAAGCGTAGAGGTGTTTTTCAGAATAGATGGCGGCGCTAGCGCCGCAGAAGGAGCCTTCCCCACCCAGGGGCCTATGAATTATTGGAGTGGCCCGTCCCTCCCCTTCCTCATAGGCGGGGAGGGCATGGGGTAGTGCTGGCCGTTACGAGTGGTGATTTGATAGCTTATGTAGTGGTAATGCTATATTAACGACTAACAATTGACCAGTAGTGGTTTTAGAAGCTTCCTGCGAGCGTTGCGGCCGCATCCAAACATCCCCAAAAATATCCCAGAGGATGTTTGGTTAATAAGGCCCATGCGATAGCCGTCCAAGGAGCAAGTCCGTCAGGACGCAGCTGCTTGGAATACGGCGAACCGCTCAGGAAGTGTCGCCATAGGCGACGATAGAAGTTTAATCCAGGTATCATCTTTTAATCAATTATTCGCGGCCCTTGGCCGCAGTAGGAGCACTCTCTGTATAACCCTCAACGTTCACGGGGAGGGTGTCGCACAACGTGCGACGGGAAGGGCCGGTGCCACCTGCGCCCGCATGCGTGCGAGGTCAGTTACTTGAACAAATCCGCAATAATAATATATTTTGTGC
The DNA here is from genome assembly GCF_003472805.1 of Acidaminococcus sp. AM05-11. NCBI lineage: Bacteria > Bacillati > Bacillota > Negativicutes > Acidaminococcales > Acidaminococcaceae > Acidaminococcus > Acidaminococcus sp. AM05-11. The sequence goes on from NZ_QRMX01000020.1 coordinate 25,285, forward strand.
TGCTTAGCTCCTTCCACATTGTGCTCAAAAATAAGTAATTTTAGAAACGTGGTAGTGCCTTATAGTTGACATCCATCAAGTGTGAGGGAGGTGGCGCCGGGAGGCGACGAAGAGAGTTTTCAAAGCACATAAATATCAAAAACGATATATTTTTCCTTTCATTCCAATATTTGCGGCCCTTGGCCGCTGCCTTCCCAGCCCAACAGCAGTCCCAGGCTGGGAAGGTGGGGCGCCCAGCGCCTCGGATGGGTGGCCCTAAGGCCGCTCCAGGCCCTCTGCTTGCAGGTCTCTAGCCATCCTTTCAATAGATTTTCTAAAGAATACAAGATATTTTCTCAATTCCTCGCTGAAACCGTCCAAATCTGCGTCCGTAATAACACCGTCATAGAGAAACCGCATCAGAAAATCAATCATGGTACCCTTGCTGACTTCACATCTGACCCCAGGATGTTTTTTGTCTTCACGCATTTTTTTCCAAAGGGTCCAAAATTTTGTTGATGCTGGATCCTTTCCTTGCAGGTACTGCGCGTATTCCTGAACCAATTTTCCCATATAGGCTTCCTGCCATTTCGGAAGTCTTTCCTGGTAAAGCTTCCAGTCTTTTTTGGTTACTTCATAATACACAGGCTCCATAAGCGCTCCTCCTTTACCTCAGTCGTCCTCGCCGCGCCGTTCCGTTAAAATCTCGTTCAAATCCCCACAATCCTAAGAAGGGGCGTCCCCTATATAGGGCACCGGTCTGGGAGGTCCCATTTTATACAGCTTGCAGTTCTTTGGCCCATAGCAAAAGCTCTCGAACCGGAATTTTTGGGAAACGCCCCAATCGTATTCAATGGCAACATTGGCCATACAAGCCCATTTGCAGGTGACGCATTTGCTGCCCCACCGTCTTTTGTCCAGCAGGCGGCAGCCGCGCCAGGCATAGACTTCCAAAGCAGGGACCTCTCCCACCCAGGGCGAATCCTTTGCTTCATCTACAAAAGCAGCTTCCGCCGTCTTTTTCAGAGCCCCGGCCCGATAGTAGTCGGCATATTCCCACTTGGGATACTGCTTCGTCCAGGCCGTTCCAGATATTTCATCACCAATATGAAAGCGCAGTCTGTTCTGCTGCCGTTCCGAAATGGCAATGGAAAAATCCCTGGCCTCACCGTCCGCCTTTCCCGTCAAAAACAGATTATAACCAATCATGCCATGGGTGCGGTTATCCAGCCGATAGCGCCAGACCTTGGAACGGGGCTGCACCGACAAAATACGGCCAAAAACTTGATTTTCTTCTGTTCGTTTTTCATAAAAATGCCTCCTTCAGGTGGAGTGCTTTTTGTCACAACCATTATACCCACGAAGCAATCCCAAAAGCAAACGCTAAAACGTTTGGAGTGTCCAGAAAGCCGGCAGTGGGGGATGCCCCGTGCCAACGCAAAGGGTTCCCAGGCCGCACCTACATAACCAAAATACGTACTTCACACACGTACAACAATCCTTATTTCGTACCATAAATTTGAGTACTATTACATAAATAATGAATTATATTACAAAACGCTGTACATATTATATAGTTATTTCGTATTCGTGAAAAATTCATTACATCATATTCTTTGTTTAATAACATAATGCTTATAAAATATAAAAACAATTAAAAGAAAACTGAAAAGTCATTGACAATTGTCCTCTAATGGAAGATAATTTGATACAGAGAACAGTTCTTAATTGTGCTCAAAATGGAATACGAGAAAAGGGGCGAGGTTTATGAACAAGGCATATCGAGTCATTTGGAGTCGAGTAAAACATTGTTACATCGTTGTCTCCGAACTGGCAAGAAGCCACACGAAAAAATCTGGGAACGCCAGAGCTGGGGGAAAAAGCATGGCAGCTCTTTGTACGTTCCTATTGCTCAGCAGTGCCGGTGTCGCAGGAGCAGCTGACACCACTGTTGGCGGCGGAGCAGGTGTGGCCTATGGGACGGGCAGTTCGGCACCCAAAGCGGAAAATGTGGCTATCGGGAAAAATGCCACCATTTCCTACTCTGGCGGCGTTGGGCAGCCATCTACAGGCGATATTGTTATCGGTGGTGGTGCACATACCAATAACTATATTGACCAAGGCGGTGGTATCGCAATTGGTGCCAATGCTTTTGTGGAAAATATGGTTGGAGGCTTAGAGCGATCTTTTGATTTTAATCAGGCCCAATATGATAGCATCTTTGGCATATCGTATGGATTCCCGAAAGATCCATCAAAAATGGTAACTGGTGTAGCTATTGGTCAGAATACCTATGCCCGTTCCGGCAGCGTCATGCTTGGTACTCATAATTATAAGGGAGCATTAGGCGACACAGAGGTCGATAGTGCAAATGCAAAGGCTGATAATATGTCGTTGTTTTCTACAACGGTAGGTGCCAATAGTTATACAAATGGATTATTTTCTTCCGTAACAGGCTCGTACTCCATTGCATCTTCTGATTATAGTGGTGGAACTACTAATGCTGTAAAGAATTTTGGCGCGACTATTACAGGTTCTTTAAACAGCATCGAATCGAAAACAGCATCCTCCGCTTACTCCGGCATCGCCAGCAGTATTGTTGGTGTGGCCAACAGGGTATACAATTCCAACGGAGCTTTGGTCTTTGGTGCCGGCAATGAAATTACCAATTCTGTTACTGATGTATCGGCTTTGGACCTTAATTTTGACAATGCATCGCCCAATGCACTGCGGGATAAGTTGAAAGGCATGCTGAAAGATGCCAACGGCGGCGGTTCTACCCTGGCCATTGGCGGCGGCAACACGGCGGATTATACCCTGCTGACCCAGATTTCCGGGGTCAGCAACACCATTACCGGTTCCTCCAGCACCCCTGCCAAGCTGAACTATATTGCCGGGTTCCAGAATACCATAACAAATGCTTCCAATAATATTGTCATGGGGGACAAGCATACAGTTACGGCAGAAAACACCATTGCCATCGGTGGTTTGTCCAAGGCTGAAACCCGTTCTGTGGCCAATACCACGTCCCTGGGTTATGATGCCCTGGTCAGCCAGGAGGGCGGCGTAGCCCTGGGCTACCAGTCCAAGGCGGCGGTAGACAAAGGCGCAGCGGGCTACGACCTGTCCACCAACGCAGCCTCCACCGATACCAGTTCCACCTGGAAAGCCACCGCAGCGGCCGTTTCTGTGGGCGATGCGGATAACGGCCTTACCCGTCAGATTACCAGCGTGGCAGCCGGCTCCGCCGATACCGATGCGGTAAACGTAGCCCAGCTGAAAAAAGCCGTAAGTTCCGCTGCTGGTTCTGCCGCCCACTACTATAGCGTAAAGAGCGACGAGCAGGGCGACGGTTCCAACTACAACAACGATGGCGCCAAAGGCCGAAACGCACTGGCAGCCGGCGTAAATGCTTCGGCAAAAGGCTTCGAATCGGTAGCCATTGGCTATGGCACTAAGACCACCGCAGACAACACCGTGGCCATCGGCAACGGCAGCCAGGCTATCGGCAAGCACGGCGTGGCCATCGGCGACGGTGCCACCGCAGGCTCCCCGGACGGCAACTACCTTTTTGGCAACATTGCCATCGGCACCGGAGCCAATTCCGCCGGCGGCGTTGCTATCGGTGATAATTCCAAGGCCGGGAATTACAGCTTGGCAGCTGGCCTCTATTCGGAAGCCGGCGACCGGGCCGCAGCTGCTGGGTATTCCAACAAAGCCACTGGCCAGTGGTCCTCCGCTTTGGGGGTAGGCAACGAAGCCTCGGCCCTTTCCTCTACGGCTGTGGGCAATGGCAACAAGGTGTCCGGCCTCAGCTCCGCCGCAGTAGGCGTGAGCAATAACGTAGCCCAAAATAATACCTTCGTCCTGGGCAGCCGCGTGACCACCACCCAGGCGAACAGCGTGGTCCTTGGAGCTGGTTCCGCCGACCGGGCGGCCACCAGTGAGACCAAGGGGACCATCACCCTTTCCGACGGAACCACCCGGGAATATGGGAACTTTGCAGGCACTAGCCCAACTGGCGTGGTCAGCGTAGGAGCTAAAGACAGTGAACGGCAGATCATCAACGTGGCAGCCGGAAAGATCAGCGCCGACAGCACCGATGCCGTCAACGGCAGCCAGCTCTACAGCCTGGCCAACGAAGTGGGCAAAAACGCAGACGCCATCAAGACCATTAACACCCAGATTACCAACGTCACCGCCGAAGCCGGTAAGCACACCACCGTAAAGGCCGGGGCTAACAAGAACCTGACCGTCACCGAAGGCACCAATGCTGCCGGCGGCAAGGAATATACTGTGGACCTTTCCGAAAATCTCAATATTGGTGGGCCGGGCAAAGACGGCAAGGACGGTACGGACGGCCATATGGGCATTAACGGCAAGGACGGCGTTTCCGGCGTAGGCATCGACGGCAAGGACGGCATCTCCGTCAAGGGCGACAAAGGCGAAGTGGGCATTAACGGCAACGATGGCATTTCCATCAAAGGCGCAGACGGCAAGGACGCAGTGGCCATTAACGGCAAAGATGGGGTCGGCCATATCGGTCTCACCGGACCTGCCGGGACCAACGGCAAGGATGGCACCAATGCCGTGGATATTTCCGTGAAGAACGGCTATAACGGCCAGGACGGCACAAGCGGCGCTGCCGGAGTAGACGGCAAGGACGGTATTACCCGCATCGTTTACGAAGACAAAACTGGAGAACATCAGGTAGCCACCCTGGACGACGGCATGAAGTACGGCGGCGATACCGGAGATGTCATCGCCAAGAAGCTGAACAACCAGGTGAACGTTATCGGCGGTATTACGGACCAGGGAAAACTCACCGCCGCAGATAATATCGGCGTGGTCTCTGACGGCAAAGACAACCTAAAGGTGCGGCTGGCCAAAGACCTGACAGGTATCACCTCCATCAGCAATGGAGGCAATACCACCATTACCCTGGGCGATAACGAAGTGAACGTGAACAACGCCAAAATCACCAATGTGAAGAACGGAGACATTTCCGAAGGGTCCAAAGATGTGGTAAACGGCGGCCAGGTCTATAATGTAACGCGGAATTTAGAACAAAAAATAGACAATTCCGCAGCACAGCTGGGCAGCCGCATCAACAAACTGGGCGACCAGGTAGAACGGGTAGGAGCTGGCGCAGCAGCTCTGGCCGCACTCCATCCCCAGGACTTTGACCCCGATGACAAATGGGACTTTGCAGCCGGCTATGGCAATTACAAAGGAGCCAATGCAGTGGCCGTAGGCGCCTTCTATCGCCCCACCGAAGACGTGATGTTCTCCGTAGGCGGTTCCTTCGCTGGAGGAGAAAACCTGGTGAACGCCGGCGTCACCTTTAAACTGGGCCAGCACAACCACGTCACCCGTTCCCGGATAGCCCTGGCCAAAGACGTACTGGAGCTGAAGCAGCTGGTAGCCAAGCAAAGCGCCATAATCCAGCAGCTCATGGCCGGACAAACCCCAGCAAGCCCCGCAGCCCAGAACGTTGACTTCCCCGATGTACCTAAAGACCATTGGGCTTATACCTACGTGAAGACCTTGGCCGACAGAGGCTACCTGAAAGGCTATCCGGACGGCGAATTTAAAGGTAACCGTACGATGACTCGTTATGAATACGCAGCCATCATCTATAGAGCCCTGCAAAACGGCGCCCCTGTAGATGGCAATATGGGCCGCTCTTTGGGTGAATTTGGCCCCGAAATCCAAAAAGTCGCAGAAGCCGACCACTTCCGGGTAGACCGGGTTTCCGGCAAAGACAACGACCGGCATAAAATCGAACGCCTCCGGGTCAACGACCAAGACGACAAAGCCCAGCACGTATTCCGGGACGTGTACGGCAGCCAGATTAAAAAATAGAGAAAAAGCTAAGTCAAGTAAGAAAACAAACCCCACGAAAGCGTCAGTTGTTCGAAAGAATAACTGACGCTTTTTCACAGGGGGCTGGCGGGTTGTTGCGGCCAATGGACCTGAAGTGATGTGGTGCCGGGAATCCCCGCTCAGTCAGCCACTAGCGTGGCTGCCAGCTCCCCCCTAGTGGTTCGCGGCTAGCTGCGCAGCTACGTCCTACGGACTTGCTTTGCAGGCCGCTATCACAGGGGACGCATTAGCCGGCCCGCCTTTGGACCCATGTTATGGCGGACCGGATGCGTCTCCCAAAGGTTGGAGCCTTTAAATGGACGTGCGGTCAGCGGGGATGGGGGGATGAAAACAAAAATTGCTTCAAGTTGTTGAGGAATCAAGATGGAATATATGGCAGAACAGGAACCCCAACCAGGTCCTGCTTTAGAACCAGGGCAGGACCGACCTTCCCCTTCTCCAGTGCGTGCCGAGCAACGCACTGGTAAGTGGAAGGCAATGTGGCGCAAGCGCCACAAAAACATGGATGCGGACGTGCTGGTCGATAGTAGTGGAGATTTGAAAGCTAATGTAGTAATAACCGCTATACTATTGATTAATAAATGACCAGTGGGGGGTTAGTATGCCTTCTGCAAACGTTGCGGTCGTGTCCAAACAGCGATACGGGTATTCCAAAAGCTGTTTGGTGTATGCGAGCCATGTGATAGCTGCCTGTGAATCTAGTCTGCAAGACGAAGATGAACAGCTAGCAGCGAACTACTGAGAAGGTGTCGCATTTTCCTTTAAAGCCCCCTTCAAGCGTTGCGGTCACGTCCAAACAGCGTCACAGGTATTCTAGAAGCTGTTTGGTACACGTGCCCCATGTGATAGCCGTCCAAGAAGCAAGTCCGTAAGGACGCTGCTGATTGGAACACGGCGAACCACTAAGGAGGTGGCAGCCACTACCTTCCACGTTTGGGAGTCGCATCCGGTCGTCCACATCAAGGCAGCAATGGAGGACCGGCTAATGCGACCTCTGTGATAGCATTCCAAGAATCGAGCTCGAAGAGCGAAGATGATTGGTACAATGCGAACCACTCGGGGAAGGGGAACCGCCCGTAGGGTGGTGGAAAGGGGGCTGACGGAGAAAGTTTCTAATTGTAAGGACGCTGCTGATTGGAACACGGCGAACCACTAAGGAGGTGTCAGCCAAAGGCTGACGGAGGAAGTTTACTCGGTTTTTCGCGGCCCTTGGCCGCGATTTGCCTTCTCTTTACCTGTTCGCTATGCGAACAGGTAAAGGGGAAGGAAGGCATTGCCGAAGGCAATGCCAGGATGGGGTTCAAAACCAAGATACCTGTACTACACTCGTTGAGAACGTCGACCAAAAATCCGGTACAGAGTTTTCTACAGCTAGAGATTGCTTTACGTTCGAGATTTTGACCTAGTTGGACTACCGTCCTTCATGCACTAGCCCCAAAAGGGGATAGCATTTTCCTGGCTCTTCACGTTTTATTGTGGGATGGCAGATTTCTGCCATCCTTCTTTTAT
>NZ_QRMX01000021.1:0-30668 GCF_003472805.1 Acidaminococcus sp. AM05-11
GTATGTGAGCTGTTTTTAATAACTCACATACATATCATACGAGGGGAGAGCTGTCACCGAAGGTGACTGAGAGTGGATACCCGGAAAACATTGCCTGCAAAGTCCGCTGACCGCACGTCCCTTTAAATTGCGTCCAACAATTCTACTTCTTTCTTATATTTCTTCCCATATCTCTATAGACAATTACACATTCTTATCCTATAGTATATATAAGACAGTAGTATATACTAACCCTACCCCTCCCCTATACCATCGTATATACCCCGCTGGCCCCGCCAGCCCACCTTGACCCCGAAAGAAGGAACCTGCCATGACACCACTTGAAGAAGACCTGCTCCACCTGGGGCAGAAAATCCTTCATTCCTATATTGAAAACGCTGACATAGAACCCCTCTTGGCCCACCTGGCCCCCGACATCATCTGGATGGGCGCCGGCCGGGAAATGCTGGCCCAAGGCCGGGACGCCGTCACCGAAATCTTCCGCAAAGGCAAAGACCAGCTGGTCCCCTGCGCCATCAGCGAAGAAGAAACCCTGGTCCACCAACTTTGCGAAAACCTCTGGCTAGTCCAGCTCTGCTCCCTGGAAGAAACCCTCCCCACCTACAAAATGTACCTCCAGGGCTACCAGCGCTGCGCCTTCTGCTTCCGCAAAAACCTAGAAGGCCAGTGGGAAATCGCCTACCTGAACCACTCCATGGCCTACGAAGCCCTGAAAGACACCGAACTCTTTGCCATCGGCAAAGGCATCCGCAACTTCCGCAGACTCAAAACCGCCGACCTGGCCCTGTTCACCAACCGGGACAAAGCCGTCCTCTACCAATTCATCGACCAATTCTACCTCCCCCTGCCCGAAGAAGAAAAACGCGTATGCCTGGGCCTCTCCCTGTTCCCCCAGTTTTCCAAAGGCCACGCCGAATACCTGTGCGCCCACGCCCCCGCCCTGCGCCACCTGGAAGAACAATGGGAACGGAACCCCTTCCTGGTGTATGAACCCGCCGAAGGCGCCTACACCATCCACCCCGTATTCCGGGAATACCTCCAGGGCAAATTCCACATCGAAACCTGGAACTGGCAAAAGAAAGCCTATATCCGCGCCGCCCGCTGGCAGCGCCACCAAAAGAAACTCCCCGAAGCCCTCCAGCTAGCCCTGGAAGGCCGCGCCTTCCCCCTGGCCCTGCGCCTGATCCACGAAGGCGGCCTCACCCTGCTAAACGGCCTCCAGCCCTCCAGCCTGATTCAACTGCTCCACGAGTCCACCCCCCTGGAAAAAGTCCGCCGGTTCTCCAGCTGCACCCTCCTGCTCCTGGCCCTGAACCTATTGGCCTCCCCCCAGTCCGCCCGAGAAGAACGCGATATCTTCCTGTCCCAGCTCCCCGCAGATTGGGAACCCACCGATGAAGACACCGCCCAAATCCTCTTCCTCCAGGCCCTGGACAGTGTCCCCGACCTGGACGCCATGCTCCCCGCCCTCCGCCGGGTCCACCACTGGTGCCTGGAAAAAGGCGTCCACTTGAGCCGGGATTACTTCCAAGGCATCCACCGCGGCATCACCGGACCCCTGTCCCTGTACTACCGGAACCAAGGCCAACTGGAGAAAAACGTAGACCAGCTAAAAGAAATCTACGCCATCTGCGGCCAATGCATCGAAGGCTGCAGCGGCCCCCTGTGGCAAGCCACCGCCGATGCCGAAAAAGCCTACCTCCAGGGCAATTTAGAAATCGCCGAAGAACTCCTCCTCAGCTTTTTCGAAGTCCCCTTCCAGACCCTGGACCAGCAGCAGCACGCCCTCCTGGCCCTGTACCTGTACCCCAGAATCGTCCTCCTCAAAAACGAACCCGTAAAATTCCGCCGCTGGAAAGCCTACTTCCACAGACTCCAGGAAAAAGTCACCGACCCCCTGACCCGCACCGACCTGGAACTCTCCTCCATCTTCATCTCCGGCATGTTAGAACAACCCGGAGCCCATATGAGCAAAGCCCTGGAACGCTTGAACAACCTCCCCGAATACCCCTCCCTCCAGAGCTTCCGCCAGTCCGTCCGGCATAGAATCCAGCTGGCCCTGCGCAAATACAACCTCCTCCTACTCACCACCCAGCACCGCGATACCCTGCCCCAAAGAGAATCCTCCCAGCTTTGCCGCTGCTACGACGCCATCACCCGATCCGCCGCCCTGGAACATACCGGCCAAGCCGACAAAGCCGAAGAACTCCTTGCCACCGCACTGGACGAAGCCATCCCCGATAACCTGACCCTCCCCTTCGTAGAACACACCACCCTGTTAAAACCCATCATGGACCGCCTGGCCCCCAGAACCAAATACAACACCTTCATCAAACACCTGAAATCCTATACTCTCGTCCCCGTCACCGACCCCACAGTAGAAGAAAACAAACTCAACCCCCGCGACCTCCTGATCATCCAACGCGTCAAAGAAGGCCGCACCAATAAAGAAATCGCCGAAGAATTAAATGTTGCTGAAATCACCGTCAAAAAACAACTCAGCAGCCTGTACCAAAGATACAAAGTTCATAACAGAAACCAACTCCTGTTGGCCCTGGACCAATAAGAACCAACCTAAAAAAGGAAAAAAGGCAACCATCTTGTAAAAAAGATGATTGCCTTTTTTGATGTAAAAGACAAGACGCCCAGAGGTCCGGCCAGCACTACACCCCGCAGCCCGCATTTATCCCCAACTTGGAAACACACCCCGCTTTCCAGAGCCTGCCAGCCTGAATATTTTCCGTCAAGGACAAGCACAATGCAACGCATCCTTGACCGAAAATATCCAGCCCGGCCCAATTCAGATTAAGCGGGGTGTGTGTTCCTAAAAATCTGCAAAAGGTACCTGATATCATCAAGATTTAGACCTAAGGCCAAATCCGTCCCTTTTATATTAGGAAGATCCTTCCCTAGAACCGGAATACACAGCATATCAACCAATTATGATTTTTTTATCCAAGTATTTGCGGCCCCTGGCCGCCTGCCTTCCACTTACCTGTTCGCCGCGTTGCGCGAACAGGAGAAGGGGAAGGAAGCAATGTCACAGGCATTGCAGGATGGGGTTCAAAACCAAACTTCACAACACATCACCCATTCCGCACACGACCAGTAGTAGCCTAGAAAGCCTTCTGCAAACGTTGCGGTCACGTCCAAATATCTTTACAATTTGTCCAAAAGATATTTGGAATACGTGACCCATGCGATAGCCGTCCAGGAAGTGAGCCCTGTGGGCGAAACTGACTGGAGTACGGCGAACCGCTCAGGAAGTGTCGCCGCAGGCGACGATAGAAGTTCTTCATCCAATTATTAGCTTTTAATCATACATTTGCGGCGCCAGCGCCGCAGTAGGAGCACTCTCCGTCATCCTTCGGATGCCACCTGCGCCCGCTTGCGTGCGAGGTCAGTTGCTAAAGCAAATTTGCAATAAAAATATACTTTATTCTACTTGTATACCCCGACATTGTTATCAGAAATAAGTGATTTTAGAAATGTGGTAGTGCATTTTTATTGACTTCCATCAAGCGTGAGGGAAGTGGCGCCGGAAGGCGACGAAGAGAGTTCCAAGAATTGGAACTCCAAGCATAATTCGCAATTATAGTATATTTTATTTTACTTATTCGTTCTTATGTTATCTTCAAAATGATGTTATTTTAGGAACGTGGTGGTAACGTTTTGTTGGCCAATCCCTGGTTTTTAGCGGCCTCCCGGCCGCGTTGCCTTCCACTTACCTGTTCGCTATGCGAACAGGAGAAGAGGAAGGTGCCGGCAAACTTGCCGGCGGATGGAGTTCAAATCCAAAATGCCCGAAGGGCCAGGTTACACCAACAGTCTGCAGACCGCACCAACCCTTAAAGGCTCCTATCTTTATGCGGCCGCATCCAAACATCCGCAATCTTTCCAGCGGATGTTTGGTCAATAAGGCCCATGCGATAGCGGCCTGCAAAGCAAGTCCGTAGGACGCAGCTGCGCAGCGAGCCGCGAACCGCTGGGGGAGCTGTCACCGCAGGTGACTGAGCGAGGATTCCCGGCTAACACCGCCAGGAAGTCCGCTGACCGCACTAACTATCTTGTGAGTTCCACAACTACCCCCAACACCACCACAAACACCCCCAGCCCAATGAGCTCCTTATACGAAGGCGTATTCCCCCGGACCTCCCGCTCCACCTCAGGCCCCGCTTCCCGTTCCACCTCGGACGCCTCCTGGTACTTTACCCCCAGCCCAAAGAAAATCGCCCCAATACCACAGCACACAACCCCCAGCAGCAGCAGCCGAAAATCCCCCAGCACCTGTGCCAGCTGTAAAAAAATCAGCACCGTCCCCAGCCCCAAACTAGCAAACGACAGCGACTTGAACCCCCACTCCCGAGTAGAGAACGAAAAACGCCCTTGGAGCACATTCCGCCAAAAACCCCCGAACACCACCAGCAGCACAATAGCCAACAAACCAATAAAAAGAGGAGACATACACCATTCACCCTTTCCTGCCCCCAAAAACACATTTTGTTCCATTATAGACGCAAACCCAGCAATGTTCAATTTCTTTTTACCAATTTACAAAATTGTAAACCTACTATTTCCTCATAAAAATGTTACCAACCATATAAATAAGCCATCTCCCAAGGAACACCCTTGACACCATCGTGCTAAGTTGTTAGAATATTAAAACTAAATACTGCCAAAATTTCTACAAACCCCTGCTAAAACACCTTTTCCAATTTTAAGCAGAGCCCATTTTAAAAGAATTAAACATGTCAAATTCTTGTATTATTATACCCATACATTTCCCCAAAGGAGGCAAACCCCATGCCCAAGAACCCATCCCAACCCCCAACCAAAACCAAACCCCAAACCACCCCCCAGCCAAATAAAGAAACTCTGGAAGCCATGTTAGAAGCCAAGAAAATCGCAAAAGACCCCTCCGTAAAAGGTTACCACGACGTAAACCAACTATTTGAAGACCTGCTAAAATAACACAACCAAAATACACAGCAAAACCCACTATGTGCCCGTAGGTCACTAGCTCCCCTGCACCCCAGAGGAGCTTTTTATTTGCCCAAAAATAAAAAGCCCCGCCTTCCCCTTAGGAAAAACAGAGCCATAAATCAGATATAAAAATAAGCCAACCCCAGGGGCAAAGGAATTCTCAGCATCACGCCTACTCCCATTCGGGAACCCAGCCTTACCCTTCACAAGTTGGCCTTTGTTATAGTATACCAAATCACCACAGAAAAATATATCGTCCCTGGAAAACCAATCACCCAATTCTATATACTACCCGTGATGAGGCAACTACCTACATTTCAGCACTGCCCCCATTAAGCACACGGCCAGTAGTGGCCTAGAACGCTTCCTTCAAGAGTGAAGGAAGTGTCGCCGTAAGGCGACGATAGAAGTTTATCCAGTTGTTTGCGGCCCCCGGCCGCCTGCCTTCTCCGCACAACAGTATCCCAAGGCGGGGAAGGTCGGCATTGCCTCCAGCAATGCCGGGTTGGGACCGCTACCTGCATTTCAGCACTATCCCCCATTTAGCACACGGCCAGTAGCGGCCTAGAAAGTCTTCTGCAAACGTTGCGGTCACATCCAAATATCTTTACTATTTGTCCAGAAGATATTTGGAATACGTGACCCATGTGATAGCTGCCCAGGAATTGAGCCCGTAGGGCGAAAATGACTGGCTAGCAGCGAACCACTGTAGGAAGTGTCGCATTTTCCTTTATAGCCCCCTTCAAGCGTTGCGGTCACGTCCAAACAGCGTCACGGGTATTCTAGAAGCTGTTTGGTACACGTGACCCATGTGATAGCCGTCCAAGAAGCAAGTCCGCAAGGACGCTGCTGATTGGAACACGGCGAACCACTAAGGGGGTGGCAGCCGGCAGGCTGACGGAAGAAGTTTTTCCAGGATTCAGGCGACGATAGAAGTTTCATCCAATTGGCCCGTAGGGCCAGCCCAACGGGCGCCCAAAGCTCTCACCTTTGGGAGTCGTATCCACCGTTCAAGGCATCAGCCGCAGAAAGGTGGAATATACGACCCCTGTGATAGCTGCCCAGAAGGCAAGCCCGCAGGGCGACGCCGCCTGGCTAGCAGCGAACCACTATGCAGTCGCATCCAAGAGTCCACAGTTTATCAAAGGACTCTTGGCTAATGCGAGCCGCGAACCGCTGGGGAGAGCTGTCACCGCAGGCTGACTAAGGGAGTCGTATCCATTTCTCAAGGCCTCCGGCCGTGGGGAAATGGAATATACGACCCCTGTGATAGCGGCCCGCGAAGTAAGCCCGAAGGGCGTAACTGAGTGGGTAGCCGCGAACCACTGCGAGGATTCCCCGCAAACATCGCTATTATTGTCCGCAGACCGCACTAGCCCGTAAAGCCGATTCCACCACATCATCCATATCATAATACTTATACTCCGCCAGCCGGCCCCCAAAAATAACCCCCTTCTCCTTCCTCGCCAGCTCCGCGTACCGCTCATACAATTTCTGATTCCGCTCATCATTTACCGGATAATACGCTTCCTCCCCCGGCTGCCACTCCGCCGGATACTCCCGGGTCACATACGTCACCGGCTGCGTCCCAAACTCAAAATGCTTGTGCTCAATCACCCGGGTATACGGCGTCTCACGATCCGTGTAATTCATCACCGCCACCCCCTGGTGATTCACCTCTTCCAGCCGCTCCGTCTCAAACCGCAGCCCCCGGTATTCCAACCGGCCCAGCTGATACCCAAAATACGCATCCACCGGCCCCGTGTACACCACCGTCTTGGCCACGCCCTCATAAGCCTTCCTCTCCTTGTTATAATCCACCCCGGTCCGCACTTCAATACCCTTCAGCAGCCCCTGGATTAGCACATTGTAGCCCCCAATAGGAATCCCCTGGTACCGGTCATTGAAATAATTATTGTCAAACGTGTACCGCACCGGCAGCCGCTTAATAATAAACGCCGGCAGCTCTGTGCAGCTCCGCCCCCATTGCTTTTCCGTGTACCCCTTGATCAGCTTCGTGTAAATATCCGTCCCAATGAGAGAAATCGCCTGCTCTTCCAGATTTCGAGGCTCCGAAATCCCTGCCTCCTCCCGCTGGGCCGCAATCTTCGCCGCTGCTTCCGCCGGCGTCACCACCCCCCACATCTTGGAGAACGTGTTCATATTAAAAGGCAGATTGTACAGCTCCCCCTTGTAATTGGCCACTGGAGAATTGACATAATGATTGAACTCCACAAACTGATTCACATAATCCCATACCCCCTTGTCCGACGTATGAAAAATATGCGCCCCGTACTTGTGAATCCGGATACCTTCCCGTTCCTCGCAGTACACATTGCCCCCAATATGGTCCCGCCGCTCCAGCACCAAACACCGCTTCCCCGCCTTCGTCATCTCATGCGCAAACACAGAACCAAACAACCCGCTGCCAACAATCAAATAATCGTACATATAGATCCCCCTATGACCAATGGATTTTTTCGCATAATAGATGCTTCCATTATACAGCAAATCCCAGGGGGAGACAAAACCCAGGGCCAGTCAGTACAAACGATGAGCTAAGAATGTCAGAAATCACCGCCCCCATTCCAAACCCCATTTGACACCACTGCCCTTTTATCCTATAATTTCACCCAAGGAATTAAGCAGCAAACCTGAGGGTGCGCTGCAGGGGCCTTGCAACTCTACGGAGAAGCAGGCCCCTTTTCTATTTTTCCATTCCCAAAATTGTACACCCCAGCCCCGCCCTGCCGCTTTTCTTCCTCAATCACCATAATTTCATCACAGTTGCAATCCTGATGATTTTTTCTTTGTAATACCAGAATATTCCCATAATACAATGCCTATTTTCTCTTTCCCTACTGGCCTACCCCTCCGGCAAGGTGGCTTAAAGTGTTCGTGTTGTATATCCAGTTATTTAGTTACAAAATTTAGATGCAAATGCTAATATAAGAAATGGGAAAGCAAATTTCACCTCATCTCTCAGGATTTTCTTCTTATCATTTCTCGTATTCTAAAATTTTATACGGAAAATTATGCAGCATTTTAAGAATAAACTGCAAGGCTTATCACCCAAACAGAGAAGAAAATCTCCCTTCAATTTCCTTTTCAAAATTGAGGAAACCCCAATTATTTTATCATTTGAGCTAAAAGTTCATATGTGTTCGTATATGTTCATATGTGTTCGTAAGAGATCTAATTAGCTCTAATGTTCTTAGATTAGTCGTCCTATAATGGGTGTTTTTTTACTCTTTTATTGATAAGATTAATTTTTTATTCTCTCAGGTAAAACATTATTCCCGTGCTTGTTCCTGCACATATTGTGTAGTGATTAATTTTGATACACACAGTCTTGACTCATCTTAATTATCTGCTATACTATTTACTTAAGCGTTGTTATTATACAAAAATTAAAGGAGTTGAAATCATGGGTAATCCCCAGCATTCTTCAAACAGTCAAATCGTCCCAACCAAAAGTGTACTTTCTGCAGCAATTTCTAATCTAAAAGATTCAGAAACTTCCCAAGGCTTAAAAGCAATAGCGACACAATATAATGACCTCATGAATATTCAACTACCTGTCGCTACTGTAAAAGATTTGGCAGTTTGCCACACCATTAATAAAAGTCCTTTAGCCAGATTAGCAAAGCAATTGATTCAAAATGATAAAACATTTAAGCAAGTCGTCGGCATTAATAAATCCATAGCCAATATAAGAACTACTCAATATAAAGCAACTACTACATTTTGGGAGAATAATTCACTACAGCAAATTAGCAATACATACAGAGAAATAACAAAAGCTTTACTGCCACTTACACAATACGCTTCGCCCTTAGTAAGTTATCATAAAAACACTTTAACTTCCATAAAAATAGCCCAACAGTATTTTATGATGATTTCTCAATCATATTGGACCACCAAACAGGGGATTTCTTCAGCAGTTCAGCTTGCTTCATTAAAGAATTCTATTCCCCATATGATTACATCCTTAACTTTACCTGAATCCATCAATTACGGTGAAAAACATCAAAGCTTGGAACAACAATCTGTTTGTTCAGCACAAAATCAACTGCATAGTACTCAAAAAAAGCGACTCCCACAAAGACAGCTGGATAGTTTGATTGAAGCAGTTTACAATAAAAAAAATACTTTTAAAGATTTTAAGCAAATCATACCAGACTTAAATTCCCAAACCATGATGGACTATCTAGAAAATCCATCTTCCATCAAATCTGAAAACCCGTCGGATTCTTATTATAGTACTTCTACTTATTCTTCAATTAACCAATGCTATTTTCGATTGATGTCAGGATCCAATGATTTCTCAGAAGGGTATGATTTCAAGGAAACCGATAAGTTTTCTCTATCTATTGCTGGCGAAGACCGAAAGTATGAACTAGAAAGAGAAAATTTTATATTGGAAATAACAACAGGGAGAAATAAATCTATTACTTGCTCAAGACTTCCGTCCTGTCAACAATATATCCTTCTTCCTACATCTTGTATTTCATATATCACTGATGAAAGAATTATCTCTAATAGTAAGCCACATCAAGAATATTTTCCCTGTACCAACCTTGTTCACAGTTACACTGCACACCAAAAAGGTTTTGATTTAACCGCTTATGTACTAAACCACTTAAAGCAAACCGTATTCTCAAGCCAATATTTACAAATGGAACTTGATACTATGCTTACTGAAGCCATCACCAATCCTACAGATGCCATTGGCAAAGCAAAAGAACTCATAGAATCCTGCTGCAAGACCATTCTTGATGAAATGGGAATACCTTTTAATAATAAAGTAAAGTTTCCACAGTTATGTAATATTGTACTTAGTAAACTAAAGCTTACTCCAAAAAGCATTCCAAATGACAGCCCTGCAAACTTAGAATTAAAAAGTTTTTGTGGAAATTTACGTGGAGTGATTAGTAGTATTGCAGAAATTCGCAATCTATATGGAAATGGACACGGCAAAGAAATTACATTTAAATGTTTGGAAATGCCTCAAGCTATACTTATTGCAAATAGTGCTGTCAATTTATGCTTCTTCCTTTGGCTTTCCTGGCAAGAAACAAAAAAGCAACAAGAAACAATAACTTCCTAAGAATTGAATATACCATCCTTGCCAACTAAAGCATCAGAATATAAGAATGCAAATCTCTACTCTACCAAATTTTCCATCAAATACTCAAAATTTGCCTCTCGTTGGTTATCGTTGTGAACATCAATGATTTTTTCCTAGTCTACCTAGCACCAAAAATTCTAAAGTTGTTATTCAAACGTTCTATTAGAAGGGTCTAAAGAAAGCCAAAGACATCGGCTATATACCCGAATTTATATATTGAGTATTATAAGAATTATTATCTTTAATTTTATTCATGTCAAAGGAGTCAAATTGAATGAATGAAATAACTACTAAGCAAAAAACATCCATCACTGAAAAATCATTAATTGATTTCCTTTATGTTGATGAAACTAGAGTTGACTCATTAATTTCTCAGTTGCGTGATGGCACTCCGAGAAGTGTAGTTAAAATGGTTGAAGATTCAACTGGTTCAACCAAATCCGGCAAAGCTGACGCAAAATTGGTTGCTGCTGAATATAAAAGTGAAAATACAGCAACTAAATCTGCGGAAGAAAATTATGATCCCTTCCATAATAAAATCATTCAATTATTACACGATTTATCTCTACCCATACAAAAAACATTAAATGAACCATTTTCTAAAAAATTAGTCATTTTAAATGGTACTATTAAAATTCGTGATCTACAATCTTTCAAATCATTAGCTCCAATATTTTTGAAAAACCAAAAGTATTTTAAGATTACTAAAGAATCTACTCTTCCGCTTAAATTTATTAATGATTTTATTCAATTACTTTCGAATTCTATTGAGTTATCGCTGATATTGGATGACGGGATGAAAGTCTCAGGAATTTTAAAAGAAAAAAGCCTTTTCATCAATCAATCCGACATTGCTCGAACATACGGATCTAAACTACCTGGCCAATGGTATGTTTTCGGTATTTTAGATTACATACCCTCTCAAAGCCAAACAGGTTTTGAATCTCCGGAAGGTCCGCAAATTGATAAATTTATAGATAATTTCACTGATATTACTCATGGTTTTTACTCATCATCATCATATTCAATCATTCCCATTTTAGTATATAGAGATATCAATTAATAGCATTCATGTATAATTAAAACAAAAAGGGATTCTAGAAAAAAATGTCATACATATACCACTATCGATATTTTAAGTGAACCTCATCCCCACTTTATTAACGTTCAACTGCTACACTCCCTTGTCACCAAATTGCCCCCTCTGCTGTCATCAAAGCACTGTAGCAACCTGCTAAAAGCAACGCCCATCCCATCATTTCCCAAATCCCTTTGCGCATATTACCAACCACCCTGGCAAATCAGCGACAGCCAGCCGTAGCAATCCAGTGCCATAATGCATATCAGTTAGCACCCTGCCGCTTTTTCCCCATCACCAGAATTTCATCACCGCTGCAATCTTGATGATTTTTTCTTTGCAATGTCAGAGTATTCCCATAATGAAAAGCCTAATACTCCCTTTCGCCCACTGGCCTACGCCTCCGGCAATTTGGCCTAAAAACGCCGGGGACCTGGCCTAAAAAGTCCGTGCAGATGGCACTATCGACTCCTGTTTATGTGATGTACCGTTGGCTTATCCCTGACATATACAGATTTCGAATTGCGTCATAATCTTCCGAGGTAATCACCTATACAGCAAATCCCAGTGGGAGACAAAATAGGAACCACTTCTAGTGAAGTGATTCCTATATCACGCTTTTATTTATAAAAAGGCAATAATCTCAAATCAATCCATGCCCTTCTATTGAACCTCTAAAAAGTTCCTGGCCCCAAGAATTGAGTCATACCCGCCATCCAAACGAAAAATAACAAAATGACGAAGATGAAATTTGCAATAATCACAGGGTTTTGCATAATAAATTGTATTGGTGAACAGCTTTTGCCATTTACAGCTATTTTCCCTATTCCAAGTACCTTGCCAATAAACCCCATTAATAGCTCTAATATATTAAATAAAGTGAAGCCCAAAAGAAGTATCGTTAATAATGGCTCTTCACGTTTTATTGTGGGATGGCAGATTTCTGCCATCCTTCTTTGCGCTCATCCGCTATTGCGTACATGAGGACCGACCTCGGAAGGATGTCGCACCATCACTCAATTTTTGCAATCTGCTCATTACTGTAACTGTCTATTCGCTTGCCCTTTGGGATAGATCTGCTAAGTAGCTCGTTATGCCCCTTCTATCTGCTCTCTAGTGAATACTCCTTCTTTAAGAGCGTAACCGACACAAGCATCAAAAGACCATTTGTTCTCATGAATCTGTTTCTTCACATACTGGATGAACTTATCCTTCTTAAGCCGGTCATAGATGCGGCAACAGGCGGTACGTTTCTTTTCATATGCCTTCTGACCTGCCTCAGCCTTGTACCGTTTGACACTATCCTCATAGAGGAGCACTGTACCACGTTTGATTTCGTTGCAGACAATATTTGTCCACAGCCCAGCACTTTAGCGATTTTGCAGGAGGATTGCTTGTCTTTGAGACGAATCTGAATAAGAACACGGTCTTCATATGTAAGATGTTTCCCCTTTTTATGGGCATCTGTGGTAGAATGAACTTGATTCATAGAAATCTCTCCTTCGAGTGTTGGTTTGGACACTTACATTCTACCAGAAGAGACGTTCTATGGATTTTTAATTTTTAAACATAGTTCAACTTGATTTTACAATCATCCAAAATTATTTTTTTAATAGCTTTGCAATTGTTCTAAATGGCTGTGTAATTCGCCATGATTTTGAATGCATTATATTTTCAATTTTAATATCCTTCTCTTGAATAATAGCTCGTAGTGAAGCTATTTCTTGCTTTTTATTATAATATTCTCTTTTATAAAACGAGCTTATATATTTTAGTTTATCAATTTTACTAAATTGCTTAACACATATATTTATCGCTATTGTATTAACATATAGATTATCTACGTCAAAAACTAGTTGAGGGTCATCTTCTTCAAAAAAATATGTATCTGGCTTTACCAAAATCCCATTTGAATACGATAAGATGGCTGGAATTGCATTGTTATTATTAGATAAAAAAGTGCAGTGAATATATGCCTCTCCACCTAATTCCATTGGATCTAATCTAATCTTACTTAAGCTTTTATACTTGTTTAAATCTATCTTTATATTATTTATTCCTTCGTTTAATTTAATTGTGATAGCTTTATCCTCAGAAAAATCTGTATCATCATTTTCTTTAATATAACATTTAAATAAATATATATTATCTTGATTGTTTAAATCGATTACACATTCATCTTCTACTTGTTTTAGTTGAAATACATATTGATATACCAACCCTAATGTTTTTTCTCTTTCTTTTAATGCAGCAGCCGTTATCTCTTCAAGATCAGAATAGTGTGCATCTATCTCATTATCACCGACATTTATTTTTACAGCGGTTTGATACACAGGATAATATCCAGCATCCTTAACCATTTGAATTAAAGAATTGTAAGTAAAAAAATGAATATGTGTATTATCTAATATTCCAACAGATGTATAATTAAATTTATTCAAATAGAGATTAATCAGTATTGAATTATGTGCAATATTAGGTACAGATAATAAAATTTGTCCGTTATTCTTTAAAAACTCATGACATTTTTTTAATGCAGACAGTGGATCTCTCAGATGTTCCAAAACATCCGCAAAAATAATTGCATCATATTTATTTCCCTTTAATTTTTTACACCAATTCTCCTTTTCAATATCTCCTTCATCTGGTCCTATACAAGAAACAAGAGCATATTGACTAGCTTCTACTCCTGATTCAAAGTCATACTCAACAATATCGATACAACATTCTTTTTGATTTTTTAAATATTTAGTAAATCTTCCATTTGCTGGTCCAAATTCAAGAATTTTACTGCCAGCTTTAATTTTTTTATTAATAATTGCTAAAGGATCTCTCTTGCTTTCCTTATCAAATTCGAAATTATATTTATTCGACATTTTTGCTCTTTCTTATTTTATAACAACTGGTAAGATTCCATCATTTCGTCCCCATCAAGAATAATACCCATCAATTTTTCATTGTAAGTTTGTGAATAGTTTTCTTTATAACTCCATGAATTCCCTCTTGGTTATAAGTATTTATAACTTTTTGATAATATTGCGCTATTTTTCGATTATGGTTTCTTGTCCTTTTAAGATTTAGTTTATTATAAAATGCATTGCTTTTCTCAAATGGATTTTCAACCAAATACATTATCTCGTTAGATGCCCGATATTTCTCTCGTACTTTTTGGGAGATTTTCTCTCCACTTTTGTAGCATGAATATGTCCACTTAGCTTGAGATACATTATCATAATTATTTGCGTCATGTATTAACGAATATTCTTGATACAATTTTTTAAATGGATGATTGCCCTCAGGCAGCCACTCTCGCATACATTTTTCAGCAGTTGCACCATAACCAGAAAAATGTATAAATCTTAATGGATCACCCTGTATATAAATTTTATCATTTTCTTCAGTCATTCCGCAATTTAACAAAGACCATGGAGCAAAATCATAACCTCTATGTTTTAAAATTAAGACATTAAAAAAACAAGGTGCCAAATCTACCCATTTTTGATCTGTAAAAATACCTTTACCCATATCATCATAACAAAATAAAAATAACCTATCAGCCCACCAGTTAATAAATTTTTGAGCTTCTTCAGAACTATTAACTCCTAAAAAGCCTAAATTATATACTCCATGAGCAGTACTAGAAAGTTCCATATCAATATTTCCTGGCTGCAACAAATGTGGACACAGAACAATAGGATTATCCTTCAACAATTCCTTTAATTCTATAAAATCGGAATAAACATAGGTATCTGGATCTAGGTACACAAATTGGCTTTCATTAGGAAATTTTTTATATAAATACCTAAAAAATTGCCCTTTAACAGAAGTGGAAGCTTCAACAATACTATGCTTGAAGATAAATCGCTCAAAATTACCTTCCCAAGCATCTTTGGCCAATACAATTTCATCAAAATATTCATAACTGGCATTTTGAGGAATGGAATCTTCTACTAAACATACCAAAAATTTAGAATCTGAAATATTTTCTTTTACTGATTTCGCCAAAGTTCTAGCTTTATGCAAATAATTAGAACATATGGAGGTAAATATAACCATATTATTTCCACTCCTTATATACATGGTAAAGTTTTTTTAATATTTTTTTTAATATAGGGTAATCGTTTAATTTATTTAAAAGAATTTCATACTTTTCGAGTTTCTGCACTCTGAAAGTCTGAGTAATTAAGGCATTACGGATAGATATATTATATAAATCTTCATATCTTCGATACAAGCTTTTATGCCTTAAATAAATAAGTTTATAGGTATCTTTGACTACACTATCACTTAAAATAAATTTTGTAGTTCTTGAAACAGGTTTTATTCTATAAAAAAATAAAAATTCTGGAATCTGCACTATTTTTAGACCTTCTTGGAGAATTGATAACCAAAAATCATAGTCTTCCATTCCATGCTTCAGTTCTATACAAAACCCCTTAACTTTTTCCCATGTCCTTTTTCTAAACATAGCAGTAACAAATACTATATTATCAACTAGCATGGCTTCCATAGAAAACTTAGGTAAATCCCAAACACAATTTCTTTCTCCAAAGAGTTTCGCAAAACAATAGACTACCCCTACCATTTCGTCATTCTCTAAAATACTAACGGCCTTTTCAATATATGTTTTTTCAATAAGGTCATCAGCATCAACTGGCAAAATATAAGTTCCCTCAGCCAAACCAATAGCAAAATTTCTTGCCGCTGCAGGACCTAAATGATTATTGTAAAAAATTCTAATTCTTCCATCATGAATTTGGGCTAAAGTTTTTATAGTAGATTCGTCTGTAGAACCATCATCCACTATAATTAGTTCAATATTCTTGTACGTGGAATCCAATACAGAATCAATACTTTCTTGAATATATGCACCATCATTATAGCAAGGCATAATTACAGATACTTTTTCCATTAATCCACCCAACTTTCACGGATTATACTCTAATAGTTAATGTGTGAACCTTATTTTTTAATATCAATTTTAAGTTATCTAGATCCTTGTTATTTACTATAATTTTAAACCCACAATCTAACAGTGATCCATTTAGATGCTTTATGGCAACAACATCTTCTCTTTCAACTCTGTCCACTTTTCCTTGAACATTGCTAGGCAACAGGATATTCACATTACCATATTTAGAATAAGCCCATCCCTGTATTATTGTTTCTCTGCCATTAGGGGACCATATTGAATCTATATTATATTGTATATCATCACTAGCTGATAAGCTTTTTAAATAATCCTCACTATGTTCATAACGGTTACATGCTTCTTTTGAATCTCCTACAAACTCTAAATTTCCCTTATTTATCCAAGCGGCGTGTTTACAAATCCGTTCAACGTCAGAAAATGAATGTGAAACAAAAACTACAGTTGTTCCACCTTCCATTAACTTTTGCATTCTATCTTGACATTTCCTTTGAAATGCAAAATCCCCAACAGCCAAAATTTCATCAACAAGCAATATATCAGGTTTAGATATTGTAGCAATTGAGAAGCCAAGCCTCGCCATCATACCAGATGAATAATTTTTTACAGGAACATCTTCAAAATCTTTTATTTCAGCAAAATCCATGATTTCATCATATTTTTCCAGCATAAATTTTTTACTATGGCCCAAAATAGCTCCATTTAAAAAAATATTTTCTCTGCCAGTCAAGTCAGGATCAAATCCAGCACCCAATTCAATTAATGGTGCGATTGCCCCCCTTACTGAAACTTTTCCAATGGTGGGCTCTAGGACACCAGCTATAATTTTTAGTAATGTACTCTTTCCAGAGCCATTAGAACCTATAAGGGCAAAAGAATCGCCCTTAGAAATTTTAAAAGAGATATCTTTTAAGGCCCAAAAATCATCACTATGTATTCTATGTGAAACTTTTTTAAGAAAGTATTCTTTTAAACTATCAACCCTCTCTGAAGCAAGCGAAAATTTCATTGAAACATTTTCTACTTCGATAGCATATTTACACACAATAATCTCCTTATATATACAATATAAAATTTTTTTGATATTTTTTAAATACCAAAAATCCTATAAATAAACTTGCCAAAGAAAACAATATACAAGCAAAATGTATAATCGGAGAGGGCAAAGCATTATCAATCAAAGTAGATCTAAAATAGAAAATATAATCATACATGGGATTTAGAATAAGATAATGTTTCACGCTTTCTGGAATCACACTCTCAGGATAAAAAATTGGGGTTGCATAAGATAAAATAGTAAGTATCACACCGTAAAGATATATTACATCTCTAAAATATAAAGCAGCTACAGATAAAAAAAGTCCCACTCCTAAAGAAAAAATCAATACATAAATTAATGGAAGGAAAGCAAAAAAAGCATAAACGCCTAAATGCATTCCTGTTGCAGCAATAACAATAAATAAAGCTAATAGTGAAAATATCATGGTCACAAACGAAGAGATAATTCTAGATATAGGAAAAATATATTTTGGCAAATATACCTTCTTAATCAATCCTGCATTTGCTATTACTGAAGTCATTGCCATATTTGTCGATTCTGCAAAAAAATTAAAGAGCAATTGGCCAGTCAACAAATACACTGGATAATTAGGAATATCAAATCTAAAAAAGGAAGAAAAAACTATAGTCAAAACGGTCATCATCATCAGGGGATTCAATAAACTCCATAGATATCCAAGAACAGATCTACGATATTTTATTTTTAAATCCTTCACAACGAGTTCCTTCATAAGCCATTTATACTTAATACAATTAAGCCAAAATGAGTTCATATTTCCAACTCTCCATTAACGTTATCCAATTTATTTGCCAACTAATAATTATGGATAAACTTTCTACAATAAATAGGAAAATCCAAAAAATATAATGGGTAATTCTTCATTCAAACACAAACGTTTCTTTTATCCCCAGCCACTGCTGGTCCTTCTCGCTTAAATTCAGCGGCGTGCCATCTTCCAGAGTATACCCTGCTCCGCTGGCACTGCCGGGATAGCTGCCCTGCACTTCCGGCCATTGGATGCCAATTGCCGGGTCATTCCAGGCCATGCCTCCCTCATCATTGGGATGCCAGAAGTCGTTGACCTTGTAGCAGAATTCTGCCTCGTCGCTGAGCACTAGGAACCCATGGGCGAAGCCTTCCGGAATCAGGAATTGCTTTTTGTTTTCCGCTGTCAGTTCCAGCCCATACCAGCTTCCATAGGTAGCAGAATTGGCCCGCAGGTCCACAGCCACGTCAAACACCCGGCCCCGAACCACCCGGACCAGCTTGCACTGGGGATAGTGCTTTTGAAAATGGAGTCCCCGCAGCACCCCTTTGGTGGACATGCTTTGGTTATCCTGGACGAAATTGATGTGAAACCCGGCTTCTTCCATATCCCGCTGGTTATACGTTTCCATAAAATACCCCCGGGCGTCCCCATGAACCGCCGGTTCAATTACACACAGCCCTTGAATTCCGTGAATATCTTTTGTTACATGAATTTGTCCCATTATTCCTTCTCCTCGTTCTTCCAAAGTGCGATATAGCGGCTGAGAGCATCCTGCCAGGTGGGCATAGGCTCAATGCCGCAGGCAGACAGCTTGCTGGTATCCAATCGGGAGTTAAAAGGCCGTTGCGCCTTGGAAATCCCGTATTCTGCCGTGGTGACGGGCAGTACACTCACGCCATACCCCGCCTGGCGGAAAATCTCACAGGCAAAGTCGTACCAGGAAATATACCCGCCGGAATTGGTCACATGGTAATAACCATAGTTTTCACTTTCCAGCAACTCTGCCAGCACTCGGGCTACATCCGGGGTATAGGTGGGCGTTCCCACCTGGTCGCAGACCACCCGCAGCTGACTGTGGGTCTTCCTCAGTTTCAGCATGGTTTTCACAAAGTTATTGCCGTTGGGGCCAAATACCCAGGCAATCCGCACAATATAGAACCGGTCCAGGTTTGCCCGGACCGCCTGCTCCCCGGCCAGTTTAGACGCTCCATATACATTTAACGGGTGGTAATTCTGGTCATCCGGCTGCCAGGGCACTGTCCCCTGGCCGTCAAACACATAATCCGTGCTGATGTATACCATTTTAGCACCAATTTGGGCACAGGTCTTTGCCAAATATTCCGTGGCCCGGGCATTTACTGCCCAGACCTTTTCTTGATTTTCCGGTTCCTCTGCCGCATCCACCGCCGTCCAGGCGGCACAGTGCAGCAGAACCTCAGGGTGCACCCGGGTAAGGACTTCTTCTACTTTTTCTTCATTAGTAATATCCAATACCTCATAGGGCAGCTGGTTGAGCGGCCCGGGCTTCCCGGTATACACGGGCTTACTTCCGCTGAGGATCACCTGGTGTCCCCGCTGCAGCAGCTCCAGGGCTGCTGCATATCCCAGCTGGCCGTTCACCCCTGTCACAAAGATTTTCATGGCAGCCTCCTAACGGTTTCCGTACATCTTCTGGTAATAATTCTGGTACTCTCCGGACACAATGTCCTGCCACCAACTCTTATGGCTCAGGTACCAGTCAATGGTCTTTTTGATGCCCACCGCAAAGGTGGTTTCCGGCAGCCACCCCAGTTCCTGATGAATCTTGGTGGGGTCAATGGCATACCGTCTGTCGTGGCCCTTCCGGTCCGTTACATGGGCAATCAGGCTCTCCGGCTTGCCCAGTTCCTGGCAAATCAGCTTCACGATATCAATATTCCGCATTTCGTTGTGGCCGCCTACATTGTAGACTTCCCCTACCCTGCCCTTGCGCAGAATCAGGTCGATGGCCTTGCAGTGGTCCTCCACATACAGCCAGTCCCGGACATTTAACCCATCCCCGTACACCGGCAGGGGCTCACCGTCTAACGCATGGATAATCATTAAGGGAATCAATTTTTCGGGGAAATGGTAGGGGCCGTAGTTGTTGGAACACCGGGAAATGGTTACCGGCAGCCCGTAGGTCCGGTGGTACGCCATCACCAGCAGATCCGCCCCCGCCTTGGAACTGCTGTAGGGGCTGGAAGTATGCAGGGGTGTTTCTTCTGTGAAAAACAAATCCGGACGGTCCAGGGGCAAGTCCCCATACACCTCATCCGTGGATACCTGGTGATACCGTTTGATGCCGTATTTCCGGCAGGCATCCATCAGCACCGAAGTGCCAATAATATTGGTCTCCAGGAAAATTTCCGGATTCTCAATGGACCGGTCCACATGACTTTCTGCCGCAAAGTTTACCACCATATCCGGGTGCTCCTGGGCAAACAGGGCGTCAATCCCCTGCCGATTGCAAATATCTAACTTGTGGAACTGCAGCCGGGGATTGTCTAAGATATCCGCCAAGGTGGACAGATTGCCGGCGTAGGTCAGCTTGTCCACACAAATCAGAGTATCTTCCGGATGTTTTTTCAGCATATAGTGGAGAAAGTTCCCTCCAATAAAACCGGCTCCGCCGGTTACAAGAATTTTCATACCCTCTCACTCCTGATTCAGTAAAATCCGGCCGTCCACAACCTTTTGCAGATATTGGCCGTAGGGGGATTTTCCGTATTGTTTGGCACTTTCCGCTAGAGAAGCCCGGTTAATCCAACCGTTGGTATAGGCAATTTCTTCCGGCATGGAAATGTGAATCCCAGAACGGGTTTCCACCGCCTTCACAAATTCACTAGCTGCAAACAGGGAATCCATGGTGCCCGTATCCAGCCAGGCATAGCCCCGGCCCAGGGTCACCACCTGAAGTTGCTGCTGTTCCAGGTACATTTTGTTCAAGTCCGTGATTTCCAGTTCCCCCCGGGCAGAGGGTTTCACCTGCTTGGCGTATTCACACACCTTGGCATCGTAGAAATACAGCCCCGTAACCGCATAATTGGATTTGGGCTGGGCCGGTTTTTCTTCAATGGAAATGGCTTTGCCTTGCTCATCAAATTCCACCACCCCAAACCGTTCCGGGTCGTCCACATAGTACCCAAACACCGTAGCCCCAGAGGATTTAACAGCAGCCTGTTTCAGATGCCGGGTCAGACCAGCGCCGTAGAAAATATTGTCCCCCAAAATCATGGCACAGGAATCCCCGTTAATAAACTCTTCTCCCAGGATAAAGGCCTGGGCCAAACCATCGGGAGAAGGCTGCACCTTATAGGACAGATGAATCCCGTACCGGGACCCATCCCCCAGCAGCCGCTCAAAGTTGGGCAGATCCGCCGGCGTAGAAATAATCAGAATATCCTGAATCCCTGCCAGCATCAGCGTGGACAAAGGATAAAAAATCATGGGTTTGTCATAAATGGGAAGCAGCTGCTTGGATGTTACCATAGTCAGCGGATACAACCGGGTTCCACTGCCCCCTGCTAAAATAATGCCTTTCACAAAATACCCTCCAAACATCTAATTTTTGTAATTTAGTTAACCTGAATTTTTAGTATGATAGCAATTAAATCTTTTAACAAATTTTTTATGGTTAAATTTACAGATTGATAGTATCTATAGTAGACAGGAAATAGTTTTATAACATTCCAAACATTTCTATCTTGCAAACAACGGAGCCGCGTAAACAAAAATTTTAAATATACTTGAACATCAATTGGATAGCTAGCCATATTAGTTCCATATCCATCTAACAGTTCTTTAAATACTCTAGATCTCCGTTGGATTTCAGTTACATGCAAGAGGGATTTTCTATAAACATTATTGATCCACAATCTAATTTTTTCCCAAAATTTTAAGGGCAATCCTCCCATTAAATTGTTTTCTTGCCTATATTGCATTAAACAACAATTCACAGGAATTATTTTACCATATATCAAAGCAACCAGTGCTAACCATTCATCATGATACGCTACTGAGCTAAAGGGTATTGCCTGATCATAAAGTTCCTTTTTTATAACACAGGCACTGCCTTGTACAACATTATGTAGTAGAAAAATATCAAAATTATTATCTAGAACTTTTTTATAATTAAAATGAAGAATCTTCCAAAATGAAGAATACAATTGATTTCTTTTCCCATCAACAAGAGAAACGTCATGAAAAGCTAAAATTGCTTTTTTATTCTGTTCAAGCACATTAGCCATAATTTCTATTTTATCCGGAAGCCAAATATCATCCTGATCACTAAGAAATATTAAATCTCCTCTGCATAATCCAATGGTCTTTTCGAAGTTTTTCCGGAACCCTAGAGTTTTAGAATTACAAACAACCATATACTTTATTGAAGATCTAGATAAAACTTGTTTAACAATAGCAACAGTATTGTCTGTTGAGCCATCGTCACAAACAATAATTTCATCCGGTTTGCGTGTTTGCTTTAGAATGCTTTCTAATTGCTCTTTTATATGGTTACAGCCATTATATGTACACATTGCTACGGAAACCACAATTTTTCTCCCATTTCACATTTACACTTTGGCGCTATTATTACCTAATCGAGTACTTGCCAAGTTTATGTAAAAAATAATCTCTAATTCCTTGATAAATATAATATAGCTTTCTTATTTTATCTGGCTCTCCCAGGATAATTTTTGCTAACCAAATAAGCAAAAACTTATATTCTCTCATTTTCAATTCGGGGAACTTATGACAAACATATAATTTATTACGGTAAATGTAATATTGTCGACGATAGTTCTCATTTAATGTTGTAAAATGAAAGCAAAATAAATTCACGTGTAATATATTACCTATATTATGCAATAAAATTCTCTTTTGGTATTTTAACAGAGTATAGCCTTTCCGATTACAACGATAGCAGAATTCATGATCGACTTCATCTATAAAAAGATTCTCATCAAATCCCCCACACACTATCGCTATTTTCACCTGAATAATATTGCCTGAGGTAATACATTTTTCGACTGGTTTAAAAATACAATTTTCGATATTATCGTTCTCATCATATATAGGACATATCCCGTAGACATTAGAATCTAATTTATCTAGACAAGAAATATAATTTTGAAAGGAATTAGGAAGAAATCGGGAATCTTGATCCATAGTCAGCAGCCACTGATAGTGGTCTTTTGTTAAATGTAGTGCTTCATTTAAAGAATATGCAATCCCTTATTATCTTTATGGGGAATATAAGTAGTTGGCTGTTTAGAAAACAGATTACTGATCATCTGTATGTTTGTATAACTTGAATTATCAATAACATATAAATGATCTAAATATGGTGCATATGATTCAATATTTTGAACAACAGAATCATCTGGATTATATAATATAACAACTCCAGCTATAGAAGATACCATAATCACCTTCTCAAAGTATAATTAGTCCTAAAGAATTAATTACCTTACCCTATTGAGCGATACGTCTTAAGCAAACTTACAACTTTTTCAAAAAGAATATTTGGCAAATATCTTCCTATTATTTCAAACAATGTTACGTTTTTATTTAAATTGATATATTTTAAGAGTACAAAAATACTTAATATGTCTTTTCCTCGAAAATAGCAAATTCTCGCATTACTCCATAAAATAGCCTCTTTTAGTGCCTTATAATTACAAGCTAATCTTTTATCAATTTCTCTGATTTGCATATTATAGTGAACGATATATTTATTATAATAATCGTTTTTAGTCTTTATCCCATTTAACATTCCTGTTTGATTATTACCATGAATACGATATTTTATCAGCGATTTCCTTAAAATTTCCAATTTTCCATAAAAAGCTGCATTTAACGCAAGCCACCAGTCATGTACTGTAAATTGGGGAAAAGGAAGGGTGGATTTTGCAAAATCAGTTTTGACTAACGTTGTACAACCTGTCACAAAATTTTTCGTCAATAGATAAGCAAATTGATTAGGTCCTTCATAAAACACTTGCCGTGGCCGTACTTTAGTAATTGAATCGGCAACAACATTGCTATTTGCATCAATAACATACGTGTCAGTACAAACAAGATCAGCGTTCTTTTCTTGAGCTTCTTTCACTAAGATTCCTATTTTTTCAGGCAACCAAATATCATCTTGATCGCAATACGCTATATATTCTGTCGTAATCAATCTAGTTAACTGCTCAAAAGCCCCATTTGAGCCTAAATTTTCTTTACCCTTTATCACTCTAAAAGGAAACTTAGTAATAAGTTCAGCGAAAAGCTCTTCATGATTGTCGTCAGTGGGGCAATCATTCCAAACAATTAAGTTAAGATTGGGATAATCCAGCTTATTTAAGGAGATTAATTGTTCTCGCAGCCACGTAATATTAGGTTTATACATTGCCATAGCTATAGTTACTGATGGAGTTGACAAAATTCATCCCCCTTTATAATTTTATATTTAAAGTCCATTTATAAGCTCAAATACCCAAATTTGTACCCAGCAAACTTAGCTACATTTCTAAGAAATGCCAAAGGGATGAGTATAGAGCATCCATTATCATTCAGGTATTTGACTTCAGCTAAAACATATTTTAAACCTTCCCCTTCCGCCTTTCCAAACTTCTCCAGCAGCCAGTGCTGCTGCTTATGAAGTTTGCCTGTTTCATAGTACCGGGCAAATTCTTCAGCAAGGGTAAAGCTATGGGCATGATACACAAGAGCATTGGCACAGTAGGCAGTTTTGTACCCCGCCAATAGCAGTTTAGCTGCGGCAATAGTATCCTCCCCATAGCGCAGTTCAGTTCCAAAATTTCCAACCTGAAGCAACGTATTCTTCCGATAGGCCGCAAAAGAATCCGATAAAAAGGCCGTTTTGATGCCTTTTACTTCCCTGTCTTTTAACTCATTCACGAAACTGCAGGGGCCATAATTATAACTACGGGCAAAAGCTCCAAATACTGAAGTGTTTTCCGTAGGCAATTGTCTGCCATACGCAGCCCCCACTTTTTCGTCCCGAAAAGCAAGCACTAATTCTCTCACAGCATTTTCATTGGCCAGAACAGCATCTTGAGTCAGAAACACGACGATATCAGCATCCAGTCGCTCCACCATCATAGCCCTAGTTCCGCCATGAGAAAAATTTTTCTGAAAAATGACTTGAACATCAAAGCCCGCTTTTCTAGCCAATTCAGCGGTCTGATCAGTAGAACACGAATCTACTACTAGAACATCATCCGGTAATAATCCATTTTGCATAAGAACAGCCTTTATGAAATTATGAAATTGAGCACCGGCGTTATATGTTGGTACTGCGATTTTGACTGACAGTTCCTCTACATGCATAAGTAATTCCTTTTCCATATTAATTGAGCTCATATACTGATATCAAATGAAAATTTGAACATTTATCTGAACCCATATTTTTTTCATAAATTTATGTTATTTTCGGTACCAATAAGACACTCTGTCTAAGGGGGCGACCGTTTTGGGAGACTATCCTACGCCACCAAACTCAAGCTCATTCTATATTCCATCGTACTCATTCCACCAGGAGATAAGGGGGTGCGGACAAAAATTTATCCTATCATAAACCAATAGTTATTTTATTCCGCTTTCACACAGTATTTCAAACCATAAAACAACAATGGGCACCAAGCAATGAAGAATCTTTCTTCTTTTTTGTTTGTCTTTTATATAATACCCCATTTTCCTGGAATTATAAAGAACACATAGGTATTTTTAGCAAGGATTGGTAGAATTTATTGCGTTTTACATTGCCCAGAGACGGTAAGCTTATTCTCCGAATCCAATTGTATTATAAATTGCAGGGGTATCCTCTTAACCACCCTATCTTCCGTCCGTTTGTATAAGCCTAACATAAGCTTTCTGCAAAAACGGCAAACATCATAGTGCCGCAAAAAATTTTACAGTTCCAATATAAATGCCGTTCCGAGGCCGGACTCCATTAGGAATCCGGCCTCAGTAGCTGTTTAAAATTATAATTTATATTCATACAATAATTATAAAATCACAAAATAGCCCAGACCCCGAATCCCCCACGAATCCGGTGTCTGGGCTTGCATTTTTCTTTTCAGCAATGGGTGTGGTATACCATCTAGAGCTGAAGCTGACCAAGCTCCAGCTTTATTTTTGTTCTTTCTTCGAAGGACGCCGGATCGACCAAAATCCAGCTATAGTTTTTCCCTCTTTACAGATTAGGGCTTGCAGATTTCCCGTCACCGTAAAGTTTTTCTGCTCCAAAAGCTGTGACAGGCTTTTGGCACAGCAAGTTATTTTTGTTGTTATCATCACTCCTTGCTATCCCCGGGTTCCCTTCAAGCCAGGGCAGCGTATGCTTCCTGTATTCCCCCACTTCTTTGTTCTGCAAGGCAAAGAAGCAGGAAAATACAGTCAGCATAGCTTTAGTGGAGCTGCCGTGGCTCAAACGTTCTCAGGAATTGACGCCCTTAATTCATAACTTATTCAGGCTGTTGGCTTCCAGGTCTTGCTTAGCATGGAAGAGCAGTCAGCATCAGCGCCAAAAGCCTTACAGCCTTGGGCCTCACCTCCTTTAGGGTGCTAATTATCTATATTTCTCAAAGCGTCAGCCTTGCGGCTGTGCTCTGGCTGGCAGAGTTCAGCCTTCCATTTTAGAGACATATTCAAATGCAGAGGCAATTTCAGGTCCAACTTCAGCTTTAAATCCAGCTTCGCTGCCTACTTCAGTACTCTTGGCTATTTCTTCCCGTCTGAGTTCCAGGGCTTTTTCCCAGTAGGCGTCCATGACTTCCATCACCCGATGCCACAGGGGCGGAAAGGAGTCCATTCCTTCCAGCACTTTGGGATTCTGATTGTCCACTTCTATGGTCAGTTTCCAATTTTGGTGTGATTCTTGGGGTTTGGGGTTGAGTGCGAAATAACAGGCGGACCAGTCATGGATATACGCTTTATAAAATAAGGTTTCCAGCAGTGCCTGCCATTCCTCTTGCTTCATAAAATAAGCGGTATTTTTGCTCCGTTCCCATTGGTCATTTTCGTCTGGCAGATAGTGATTCAAGCCATCTAGATACGAGGTTACCAGGGCTCCGGAATCGGTCCTTTTGATAATCAGGGTCATATAGACTTCTCCGGAGTAGCCAAAGGTATAGGTAATTTGGTTGGTGTGGTGCATATAATCCACCATTCTCTTTTCCGGATCCCTGCCAAATTCATTTTCGCAGTACCAGCAAAAACCACTGCCGACCGCACTAATATTAAATTCAAAATCTGGCCTCCACTACACCCTGCGGACCGCACGACCAAAAATCCGGTACAGAGTTTTCTGCAGCAAAAATTCATCCTGCTCCTAAATTCTTTAGCAGGATGAATTTTCCGTAGTTCCTTCTCAAAACCCGGTACCAACATAGCCACTGTCGACCGCGCTAATATTAAATTCAAAATCCGGCCTCCACTACACCCTTGCGGACCGCACTGTGACAACGTGGACCGTGTCAACAATTACCTTGAGAAGCCTTTTCTCAGCGTGAGATGCTGCTGCGTTATACAGCTGCTTCTGGTTTCATAGAACCTGGTGTGTTCTCCGCCAGCGTAGGACCAATCGGCCCGATTCCCGCATCACCTGCGGTATCATAGGTTAAATTCAATTTTTTAGAAATTTCTTGGCCCTTGCCAAAATATTGATTGCCGCATTGGTATCTCTATCCAGATTTTCTGTATGGCAATGAGGACAGGTCCAATTTCTGATGGAAAGATTTTTCACCTTATAATTGATATACCCACAGACATGGCAAATCTGGCTAGAAGGAAAATACGTAGGGATTTTGATGATTTTTGTGCCATGCATAGCACCTTTATACTCCAACTGCCAAAAAAATTCGCGCCAGGACACGTCTGCTATAGCTTTTGCAAGGGTATGAAGCGTCATCATATTCTTGATTTTCAAGTATTCGACCGCAATCAATTCATTTTCCCGCACAAGCTGAATGGATTGTTTATGCAAAAAATCTTTCCGGGCATTGGTAATCTTTTCATGGATCCGCGCCAATCTCTGATATCGTTTCTTCCAATTCCGTGAATTAATGGTAGTACGTGACAAACGGCTCTGCTCTCGGGCAATCTGTTTTTGGTACTTCTTAAGAATGTGAGGATTGGCTGTGCTGTCACCATTGCTATCGGTATAGAAATCTTCAAGGCCCACGTCAATACCCACTTCGCCACCCCGATTGCTTCTCTGCAGTAATTCTCTTTCCTGCTCCACACATAAGGACACAAAATACTTTCCAGTGGCCGTTTTCTGGATGGTGGCAAAACAAATACGGCCCTCAAAGCTGCGATGCAGTTTAATACGCATCAAACCCAACCGGGGCAGCCTTAATTTTCCGTCTACAATCCGGATACAATGATTCTGATTTCTCGTACGATACTTCTGTTTAGAACCTCGCTTTCCTTTCACTCGCGGATAATTAGCCCGTTTACGTAGAAAATTTTCAAAAGCAGTATCCAAATCCCGCAGGACTTCTTGCAGAGCCATGCTGTCAGCCTCTTTTAAAAAAGAAAATCGACTAGTTTTCTTTAACGCTGACAGTCTTCCTGCCATCTGAGTATAAGTCAAACGCTGGCGCTGTTTCTCCCAAAGTCTTTCACGCACTTCAAGAAAATAATTATAAACAGCGAAACAGCCGTTAATAGTTTGCTCAATAAGCTTTTGCTGTGCCTTATTTGGGTAGATACGGTATTTATAGCCACGATAGAAAGGTTTCTTATCGTCCTGCTTTGATGACAGGGTTTGATTGCTAAATTTGTTATCAGTAATGAGCGTAGGATTCATAATGGCACCTCTAGTACGATGAATAGTATATTTAGTGAGTGACAAAAAGAATTCAATATGAAGTTAGCTCCGCTGCAATGCTAGTGAATTGAGTATACCGTTCAGACAAATGTTTTGTCTAGAAAGAGATTTTATAAAATATTGTTTCTGTTAAATAAACGTGCAGGTACATGGTGTAGTACTGACCGTTCAACGTTCAATTTTACCCGTTTTTTCAACGATTACGATGCTGCCTCATTTCCCCGCCTTTCCGCCTCCTTTTCCTCACCACATTTTTTTCGCCACATTTTGCATTTTCGCAAGAAAATAATATAATTTTCGTGATTAAAAACGCGTAGAGAAACTTATTCCTCGCATGGTGTACTTTTTGTAATAAAATATCTGTTTATATGTTTTCATTGTTATCTCTATATCTTTTGCAGTTTCTGCACAACTATAGGTTCCACCTGGTTTTATCGACTGTTTCAGCCCTTCGAAGCATCCCCTCGCATCTGCCTTGATTTTGGCCTGTTTTTCTCCAATCGGCAAAAAAAGCGCCTTGTGTTTCACACTTGCGCATAGTAGGTTAACGAAATATTTTTCACGATGCATGGCCCTGCTAGCTATAATAAAATCCAGATAAATATAAATATGGGGTATATCCTAAAAGTACAAATAGCCCTATTACGCCCAAAATTAGTTCAGAAACGGTATTTTGTATACAGTCCATACACAGGGTCATGTTTCACACTTTTCCCCCGTTAAAAACGAAATTTGGCAAAATTTCCCTTTACTGGCAGCTAAATAGCCGCTAGAGCCCCTTGCCAGATTACCCATACCAGTGCGGCACAAGTCCAGGCAGAGCCTGTGCGCAAGGGCTTTCTGGGTAAGCAGCGTGGCGGTAAACGAATAAGAGCGATAGGATATATTAAAAGCCCTGTATCTATATTTACTTTATACTAAATAAATATAACACACCAAGCTTTTAGTTTTTTTAATCTAGTCTAATCTACTCTAGTCTAATCTAATCTCGGTTGCCAAATGGTTGTCACTTGGTTGTCAAAACGAATACTTGAAACATGTGCGGCAAGTGATAAATATCAATATATTTATATTTTTTAAGATCTACTGGACTTTTTTAAAAATATATGGTCATCTGGGCTCAAGCCCCTCTTGCCGCATTGCGGCATTTCCCCCAAAGGGAGAAAATCTGTCCCCTTTTGGGGCTAGTGCTCACCGCTAGGTAGTCCAACTACGGAAAATTTGCCTACAGGCAAATTTTTGCTGCAGAAAACTTGGTACCTGGATTTTTGGTCGTGCGGTCACCGGGGTGTAGTGTGATTTCTTTACGTCCATTGGACGGCAGGCACTTACGACCAGCTGTTTGACGATTACCATCTGCTGATTACCGGAGACGGTGCAATCTACTCATCCACAGACGACTGGACCCAGGTTCTGGCTCATACTTGGAACCGGAATACCGGTGCACTGGGAATTGCCCTGTGCTGTGCCTATGACGCCAGGATCTACGGGGATCTGTCCTTTGATTTGGGGACATTCCCACCCACCAAATTACAGGTGGAAAGCACCGCCCTGCTGCTGGCCCTGCTCTCCCGGAAGCTCGGTATCCCTATTGATGCGGGTCATATAATGACCCATGCCGAAGCTGCGGATTTGGACGGGTACGGCCCCTGGATGGCCGGCACCCCCCAGTTCGAGAAATGGGACCTGTACCAATTACAGGATTACGACGGGGTTTGGAAACCCGGCGGTGACGTACTCCGGGGCAAGGCCCTCTACTACACCCACTTTCTGCCTTTGCTATAAGGCTCAGACCCACATTTTGAATATACCGATACGATTTTGCCATGTGCACGGACTTTTTTTACCACTCT